>NZ_JAAAYH010000448.1:0-7102 GCF_018035285.1 Streptomyces sp. MK37H
GGAACCGGAGCTGCCGCATCCGGTCACCGTCACGGCGAGTACGAGAGCGCATCCACGGACGGCGGCGGGCCAGGAACCCGCCCGGGTCGTTGCCCCCATGGAGAGTCACGGTAGACCCGGCCTCCCAGGGGGACAACGGCGATGGCGCCGGGCGTCACGCCTCGGCGCGGTCCTTCGCCTCGGTGATGTCGGCGACCGTCTTGGCCCGGCCGGCGTCGTCGACCTCGCGCAGCAGGCAGGTGAGGCGGGCGGTGCACACCCGCCGGTCCTGCTCATCGCTGATGACGATCTCGTAGGTGGCGGTGGAGCGGCCCCGGTGGACGGGGGTGGCGACACCGGTGACCAGGCCCGAGCGGGCGCCCCGGTGGTGGGTGCAGTTGAGGTCCACGCCGACCGCGATCCGCCCGCTGCCGCCGTGCAGCATCGAGCCGACCGAGCCGAGGGTCTCGGCCAGCACGGCGGAGGCGCCGCCGTGCAGCAGCCCGTACGGCTGGGTGTTGCCCTCCACCGGCATGGTGCCCACGACCCGCTCGGCCGAGGCCTCGAGGATCTGCACGCCCATGCGGGTGCCGAGGTGTCCGGCGGAGAACAGCGCGGGTAGATCCACGCCGAGCGCCGCGTACTCGTCGAGTACCTCTTGCGGGAACTTCACGCTGGTCTGCTCGCCCATCGGGACAGGCTCCGTTCGGTTGCTGTGGTGGCCACCTTTGCTTGTGGTGGCCACCTTCTTACCAGGCAACTGAGCAAACGCTTAGGCCGGGGTTGTCTGTTCCAGGCGGACGACCACGGACTTGCTCGCCGGGGTGTTGCTGGTGTCGGCGGTGGCGTCCAGCGGAACCAGGACGTTGGTCTCCGGGTAGTACGAGGCGGCGCAGCCGCGCGCGGTCGGGTAGTGGATCACGCGGAAGCCGGTGGCACGCCGCTCGGTGCCGTCCTTCCACTCGCCGACCAGGTCGACGTAAGCGCCGTCGGCCAGCCCGAGCTCCCGTGCGTCCTCGGGGTGCACCAGCACCACCCGGCGGCCGTTCTTGATGCCGCGGTAGCGGTCGTCCAGGCCGTAGATGGTGGTGTTGTACTGGTCGTGGGAGCGCAGGGTCTGCAGCAGCAGCCGGCCCTCGGGCGCCTCGGGGTACTCGATGGGGGCCGCCGTGAAGTTGGCCTTACCGGTGGCGGTGGGGAAGCTGCGGCTGTCGCGCGGGGCGTGCGGCAGGGCGAAACCGGAGGGGTCGCTCACCCGGGCGTTGAAGTCCTCGAAGCCGGGGATGACGGCGGCGATGCGGTCGCGGACGCGCGCGTAGTCCTTCTCGAACTCCTCCCAGGGGGTGTGGCTCTCGGGGCCCAGCACCCGGCGGGCCATTCGGCAGACGATGGCCGGCTCGGAGAGCAGATGGGAACTCGCGGGCTCCAGGCGCCCGCGGGAGGCGTGCACCATGCCCATGGAGTCCTCGACGGTGACGAACTGCGGGCCGCCGCCCTGGAGGTCGCGCTCGGTGCGGCCGAGGGTGGGCAGGATCAGCGCCCGCGCGCCGGTGACCACATGGGAGCGGTTGAGCTTGGTGGAGACATGGACGGTCAGCCGGGCGGCGCGCATCGCGGCCTCGGTGACCTCGGTGTCGGGGGAGGCCGCCACGAAGTTGCCGCCCATGGCGAAGAAGACCTTCGCCTGGCCGTCGCGCAGGGCGCGGATGGCCCGGACGACGTCGAAGCCGTGCTCGCGGGGCGGGGCGAAGCCGAACTCGCGCTCCAGGGCGTCCAGGAAGGCCGGGGCGGGGCGCTCGAAGATGCCCATGGTGCGGTCGCCCTGCACATTGCTGTGGCCGCGCACCGGGCAGACCCCGGCGCCGGGGCGGCCGATGTTGCCGCGCAGCAGCAGGAAGTTGACGACCTCACGGATGGTGGGCACCGAGTGCTTGTGCTGGGTCAGGCCCATCGCCCAGCACACGATGGTCCGCTTCGAGTCGAGGACCATGCGCAGCGCGCGGTCGATGTCGGCGCGGTCGAGACCGGTGGCGCGCAGCGTCTCGTCCCAGTCGGCGGCGCGGGCCGCGGCGGCGAACTCCTCGAAGCCGTGGGTGTGCTCGCGGATGAACTCCTCGTCGGTGGCTCCCTCTGTCTCCAGGATGAGCTTGTTGAGGAGGCGGAAGAGGGCCTGGTCGCCGCCGATCCGGATCTGCAGGAAGAGATCGGTGAGCGCGGTGCCGCCGCCGGCGATACCGCGGGCGTTCTGCGGGTTCTTGAACCGCTCAAGACCGGCCTCGGGCAGCGGGTTGATGGAGATGATCTTCGCGCCGTTGGCCTTCGCCTTCTCCAGGGCGGAGAGCATGCGCGGGTGGTTGGTGCCCGGGTTCTGCCCGGCCACGACGATCAGGTCGGCCTTGTAGAGGTCCTCCAGCAGCACGCTGCCCTTACCGACGCCGAGGGTCTCGGTGAGCGCCGAGCCGGACGACTCATGGCACATGTTGGAGCAGTCGGGCAGGTTGTTGGTGCCGAACTCGCGGGCGAAGAGCTGGTAGAGGAAGGCCGCCTCGTTGCTGGTGCGGCCCGAGGTGTAGAAGACCGCCTCGTCGGGGGAGCCGAGCGCGGTCAGCTCGTCGGCGATGATGTCGAAGGCCCGGTCCCAGGTCACCGGCTCGTACCGCTCGGCGCCCTCGGGCAGGTACATGGGCTGGGTCAGCCGGCCCTGCTGACCGAGCCAGTAGCCGCTGCGGGTGGCGAGGTCGGCCACCGGGTGGGCGGCGAAGAAGTCGGGGGTCACCCGGCGGAGGGTGGCCTCCTCGGCGACGGCCTTCGCGCCGTTCTCACAGAACTCGGCCGCATGGCGCTTGTCCGGCTCGGGCCAGGCGCAGCCGGGGCAGTCGAAGCCGTCCTTCTGGTTGACGCGCAGCAGGGTGAGCGCGGTGCGGCGCACGCCCATCTGCTGGTGGGCGATGCGCAGCGAATGCCCTACGGCCGGCAGCCCGGCGGCGGCATGTTGTGGGGGTGTGACCTCGGGCGCGTCCTGGATCGGATCGCCTGCGGGCGGCTTGGCTGCCATGTCGCTCCCCTTGGGCTCGAGCGTTGCGGGACCTGTGTGTGGACCTATGGGTCCGATCCTGTCACGGGCCACCGACAGCCGGGGCGGCGGCCCGGTTTGGCTGTTGGCGGACCGGCCCGGCCCGGCCCGGTCCGGTGGTACGGCCGTTCCGGCCGTGCGGACCCGGCCGATCTTGTGCTCGGTCCGGTGCGATCTTGTGCCGGTCCGGTCCGGTGGCCGGGGCGGGAGGCATTGTCGGTGGGGCGTGGCAGGATCGGGGGCGTGGCAGAGAAAGCATCGAAGAAGACCGCAGCGCCCGCGACCGACCGCACGGGGGATGACCGTCCCCGCCTGCTCCTGCTGGACGGGCATTCCCTGGCATACCGGGCGTTCTTCGCGCTGCCGGCGGAGAACTTCAACACGACCACCGGCCAGACCACCAACGCGATCTACGGCTTCACCTCGATGCTGGCGAACACGCTCCGTGATGAGCAGCCCACGCACCTCGCCGTGGCGTTCGACGTCTCGCGCAAGACCTGGCGCTCCGAGCAGTTCACCGAGTACAAGGCGAACCGCTCCAAGTCCCCCGATGAGTTCAAGGGCCAGGTCGAGCTGATCGGCGAGCTGCTCGACGCCATGAAGATCACGCGCTTCGCGGTGGAGGGATTCGAGGCCGACGATGTGATCGCCACCCTCGCCACCCAGGCCGAGGAGCAGGGCTTCGACGTCCTGATCGTCACCGGCGACCGGGACTCCTTCCAGCTGGTCACCGACCATGTCACGGTGCTCTACCCCACCAAGGGCGTCTCCGAGCTGACCCGCTTCACCCCCGAGAAGGTGCGGGAGAAGTACGGCCTCACCCCGAGCCAGTACCCCGACTTCGCGGCCCTGCGCGGCGACCCGTCGGACAACCTCCCCGGTATCCCGGGCGTCGGCGAGAAGACCGCGGCGAAGTGGATCAATCAGTTCGGCTCCTTCAAGGAGCTGGTGGAGCGGGTCGAGGAGGTCAAGGGGAAGGTCGGCGAGAAGCTCCGCGACCACCTGGAGTCCGTCAAGCTCAACCGCCAGCTGACCGAGCTGGTGCGGGACGTGGAGCTCACCGCGGGCCCCGAGGGGCTCGAGCGCGCCCCGTACGACCGGGAGGCGCTCGGGGTGATCCTGGACGCGCTGGAGTTCCGCCACCAGAACTTCCGCGACCGGATCATGGCCGTCGACCCGGGCGCGGCGGCGGACGAGCCCGCGGCCACCGAGCCGGGTGTCGCGGTCGACGGAGTGGCGCTGGGCGCGGGCGAGCTCGCCCCCTGGCTGGAGACCCACCGCGACGCCCCGCTGGGCCTGGCCACCGTCGACACCTGGGCGCTGGGCAGCGGCAGCGTCAGCGAGGTCGCGCTGGCCACCGGCTCCGGCCCCGCCGCCTTCTTCGACCCCTCGCAGCTGGACGAGGCCGACGAGCGGGCGTTCGCCGAGTGGATCGCGGACCCGGACCGCCCCAAGGTCCTGCACAACGCCAAGGGGATCATGCGGGTCTTCGCCGAGCACGGCTGGTCCGTCGCGGGCGTCGCCATGGACACCGCCCTCGCCGCCTATCTGGTCAAGCCCGGCCGCCGCTCCTTCGAGCTGGACGCCCTGTCGGTGGAGTACCTGGGCCGTGAGCTGTCCCCGGCGGCGGCCGCGGACAGCGGACAGCTGGCCTTCGGCGCCGATGAGGAGGCCGAGCGGGACGCCCTGATGATCAAGGCGCGGACCATCCTGGACCTGGGCGAGGCCTTCGGCGGCCGGCTCAAGGACGTGGGCGCGGCCGGGCTGCTGCACGACATGGAGCTGCCCGTCTCCGAGCTGCTGGCCCGGATGGAGCGGTCGGGCATCGCGGCCGACCGCGACTGGCTGGAGCGCATGGAGCAGCAGTTCGCGGCCGCCGTGCAGCACGCCGTGAAGGAGGCCCACGACGCGGTGGGCCATGAGTTCAACCTCGGCTCGCCCAAGCAGCTCCAGGAGGTGCTCTTCGGCGAGCTGGGCCTGCCCAAGACCAAGAAGACCAAGACCGGGTACACCACGGACGCCGACGCGCTGGCCTGGCTGGCCGCGCAGACCGACCATGAGCTCCCGGTGATCATGCTGCGCCACCGTGAGCAGGCGCGGCTGCGCTCCACCGTCGAGGGCCTGATCAAGACCATCGCCCCCGGCGGGCGCATCCACACCACCTTCAACCAGACCGTGGCGGCCACCGGCCGGCTCTCCTCCACCGACCCCAATCTGCAGAACATCCCGGTGCGCACCGACGAGGGCCGGGCGATCCGGCGCGGCTTCGTCGTCGGCGACGGCTTCGAGTCGCTGATGACCGCCGACTACAGCCAGATCGAGCTGCGCGTCATGGCCCATCTCTCCGAGGACGAGGGCCTGATCGAGGCGTTCACCTCCGGTGAGGACCTGCACACCACGGTCGCCTCCCAGGTCTTCTCCGTCGACAAGTCGGCGGTCGACCCGGAGATGCGCCGCAAGATCAAGGCCATGTCCTACGGGCTGGCGTACGGCCTGTCGGCGTTCGGCCTCTCCCAGCAGCTGGGCATCACCCCCGATGAGGCCCGCAAGCTGATGGAGAACTTCTTCGAGCGGTTCGGCGGGGTGCGCGACTATCTCCAGCGGGTCGTCGAGGAGGCGCGCGCCACCGGCTATACGGAGACCATGCTCGGCCGTCGCCGCTATCTGCCGGACCTCACCAGCGACAACCGCCAGCGCCGCGAGATGGCCGAGCGGATGGCGCTCAACGCCCCGATCCAGGGCACCGCGGCCGACATCGTGAAGATCGCGATGCTCAAGGTGGACGCGGCGTTGACGAAGGAGAAACTCTCGTCGCGGATGCTGTTGCAGGTGCACGACGAAATCGTGCTGGAGATCGCCCCCGGTGAGCGGGAGCGGGTCGAGGAGCTGGTGCGCCGGGAGATGGCGGGCGCCTTCCAGCTCAGCGCTCCGCTGGACGTATCGGTAGGATCCGGTGCGGACTGGGAGTCCGCGGCTCACTGAGAGTTCGCCCGCTGCGGTGTTTGCACCGGTAGCTGCGGGCCATAAGTTGTCGTAGTGTCACCAGAGTTGACGCGCCGGGGGAGCGCATCGTGTTCGACGGGAGGGACACACGGATGGCACCGCTTATCGGCCGACGACTGCGCAAGGGGGCGGCCACGACTGCGGTGGCGGCGGCCGCGATGGCCGCCCTCACCGCGTCCCAGGCGCCGGGATTCGCCAATTCCGACCATGGCGACCGGAACCGGGAGCAGCGGGCGGGGGAGGCGCCGGCGCCGGACGACACCCCCATCGACGGTGGTTCCTCGTACCACACCGATCTGCCACCTCTGGTCACCCCGGACAAGCCGGGCTCCTCGATCGATCTGCCCGGGCTCCCCGGGGGCAGCAGCACCAAGCCCGAGGCGGGCATACCCGCGAGCGTCCTCGCCGCCTACAAGAAGGCGGAAGCGGCTCTGAGGGAGTCCAATCCCGGCTGCAATCTGCCCTGGGAGCTGCTCGCCGCGATCGGCAAGGTCGAGTCCGGCCAGGCCGGCGGCGGCAATGTGGGCGCCGACGGCACCACCGTCTCGCCCATCCTCGGTCCGGTCCTGAACGGCGACGGCTTCGCCCTGATCAAGGACACCGACGGCGGTGCCTACGACGGCGACAGTCAGCATGACCGGGCGGTCGGCCCCATGCAGTTCATCCCGTCCACCTGGGCCAGCTGGGGCCGGGACGGCAATGGTGACGGCGAGAAGGACCCCAACAACGTCTATGACGCCGCCCTCGCCGCGGGCGGCTACCTCTGCGCGGACGGCCGCGATCTGTCCGTCAAGGCCGACCTGGACCGCGCGATCCTCGGCTACAACCACTCGCGGGAATACCTGAACACCGTCCTGTCGTGGTTCGAGTACTACAAGCGCGGCACCCATGAGGTCCCCGACGGCACCGGTGCGATCCCCTCGGGGAACGACTCCGGCTCGGGCGACAAGGGCAAGGACTCGGGCAAGAACCCGGGGAAGGGCGGCGGCAAGGACACCGGGAAGGGCGAGGAGAACGACGCCCACACCCTGCCCAAGCCCAACGACA
>NZ_JAAAYH010000449.1:0-7095 GCF_018035285.1 Streptomyces sp. MK37H
CGTCCCGCTCGACCGCCGGACGCAGCGTGCTGGACAGCGCCTGCCGGGTCATCCGATGGGCGTTGCGCTCCGGGTCGAAGAGGGTCCAGCGCGCCTTGCCGTCCTCCTTCGCCCAGTACAGCGTGGTGTCCGCGGCCTGCATCAGCCAGGTGGTGTGGGTGCCGGCCGCGGGCCGCTCCACCACGCCGATGCTCGCCGACACCGACAGCCGCTGTCCGCCCACGTCGAACGGCTCCTGCAGGGTGGCCAGCACTGTCCGGGCGAGGTCGCACAGCTGCTCGGTGCCGGTGGAGTTGCGGACCAGCAGGGCGAACTCGTCCCCGCCGAGCCGCGCCACCAGATGGCCACCGGGCGCCGCGCAGTCGGTGAGCCGCTGGGCGACCGCGCCGAGCAGCCGGTCGCCGACCCGGTGGCCGAGGGTGTCGTTGACCGCCTTGAAGCCGTCCAGGTCGAGATAGCAGAGACCGATCCGGCCAGTGCCCCCGTGGTCGTAGGTGGCCGCCTCCAGCGCCCTGGTCATCCGCTCGAAGAAGAGGCTGCGGTTGGGCAGCCGGGTCACCGGGTCGTGCATCTGCAGATGACGCAGCCGCCCCTGGAGGTCCCGCTGGTCGCTGATGTCGGCCATCGACAGCAGCAGACTGCAGCTGTCCGGCGCGGGCTCGACGGTGATCTCGGCCCACAGGGCATGGCCGTCGCCGCGCCGCAGCCGCCGGGTGCGGCGCAGCCGCGCGGCACGGCCGCCGAGGACGTCCAGGTACTCCCGCCAGGTGCGCGGATCCTCCCGCAGCTCGGCCAGGTCCGCCGCGCTGCGGGTGATCAGCAGGGCCGGATCGGTACCGAGCAGGGCGCCGAGCGCGGGGTTGGCGTCGAGCACCCTGCCCTCGCGGTCGACGACGGCCATGGCGAGGCGCGCCACATTGAAGGCGGCGCGGTAGTCGCCGGGCGCCGGGCCGGTCGTGGGACCGGTGGTATGCCCGGTGGTGGGCCCGGTGGTATGCCCCGCCGTGGGCCCGGTGGTATGCCCCGTTGGGTGCCCCGCGCCCGGGGGCGTGCCGGGGGCCGGGGGCGTGCCCAGGACCGACGGCGCGCCGGGGGCCGGACGGGGTGCGCCGGGGTCCTCCGCGACCGGAAGGACGCTCGGCATAGCCTCACGCTCTGTGATCGTCGGCAGTGTCGCGCCCGGGGCGCGTCCCTGCCCGTCGGGTGTTCCGCTCACCGCTCGCTCCCGTGTGGCGTTTGTTGTGTCCAGGTTGTTCGTACACATCTTGTGCATGTCTCACACCGGGTGCCGGGCCGACCGTAAGTGCCTGCCTGAAGGGGGATTCCCCGTTGGAAAGGTGCCGATCATAGGGGCTCGTACTCCGGGCGTTCCATCGATGTCATCGCGCTCACCGCCGCCTTGACAATGTGTTTGGTCGTATCTGTCCGACTCTGCGCGGGCCAACAGCCGCTCTGACCGATTGTGACCGTCTGTTACGTACCCGGATCGCGGCCTCTTCACTCGACCAGCCCAACCCAACAGGGCGTACCCCGCCAATTCACCTCAGGGTGGAGTGGGTGTTCCGACTATGCCCGGGAGGTCGACATGGTGCGTCCTCAGGTACCCGAGGGGGTGCACCGGCAGCCTCGGCTGCGTCGGACCGGAGCCCTGCTCACCTCGCTGAGCGCGCTCATCGCGACCACCGTGGTGGCGGGCCCCGCCGTCGCGGCCGGCCCCGGCGGGCCCTGTGACCTGGAACGCACCGATGCCCACCACTCGGAGGGCGTGGACACCTGGAACTCCCGCTATCCGCGCCCGGTACGCCGCCTGGACGCGGCAATGGTCTTCCTGTCCTTCCCGGACGCCCGGCCCCGGGTGACCCCCGCCCAGCTGGCCGCCGACCACATCCCCGCGACCCCCAATTTCTTCAAACGGGCCTCCTACGGGAAGTTCGGCTTACGCGTGCATCCGCTGCGGCGCTGGATCGCCATGCCCCAGCGCTCCACCGCGTACGCCATACAGCGCGACTGGAACGCCCAGCGCCGCGCGGCCTATCTGCGCGACGCCATCGCGGCCGCCGATCCGCACCTCGACTTCGCCCGCTACGACCTCGTCTATCTGGTCGCCGACCCCGACGCCCCCGGTGTGGACGCCGACGCGACGAAAGTGGTCAACTTCGAAAAGCCACTGCGCGCGGACGGTGTCGATCTGCGCCGCCTGGTCACCGTTTTCGAGCACCATCCGCCGGACCGCAATGTGCTGGCCCATGAGACCGGGCACGTCTTCGACCTGCCCGACCTCTACCACCGGCCGAAGGACACCGACGGCAACGCCGAATGGGACACCTACGTCGGCGACTGGGACCTGATGGGAAGCCAGTTCGGCATGGCACCCGATCCGTTCGGCTGGCACAAGTGGAAGCTCGGCTGGCTCGGCGCGCGCCAGGTGGCCTGCGACCGCGCCACCGGGCCGCGCCGATACACCCTCCAGCCGCTCGCCGCCCCCATGGCGCGCGGCCGGTCCGGCCCCGACACCCGCACCCGGCTGGTCGTGGTCCGCACCGGGCCCACCACCGCGCTGGCCATCGAGGCGCGCGGCGGCAGCGGCAACGACGCGGGCACCTGCACCGAGGGCGTGCTGGTCTACCGCGTCCGCAACGACAAGGCGTCGGGCGACGGCCCCGTCCAGGTGCTGGACGGCCACCCCGCCACCTCCGCCTGCTGGAACGAGTCGGTCTACCCCGAACTCGCCGACGCCCCGCTCGGCGTCGGGGACACCATGTCGGTCAAGGAGGACTCCGTACGGATCACGGTGGCGGGCCGCGCCGCCGACGGGGGCTGGACCGTCCGGGTCAACCGCCGGGCGCGCTGATGACGGCTGATGACGGGACCGCGACGGCCCCGCGGGCCGCTGCCGGACCCGCGCCGATGAAGCAGGTCGGGCCGCTGACGGACCCCCGCCGAGGTCCGGGGCGCGCTCCTAACCGTTGATCAAGTCGGCTTCGAGGTTGCGCTTCGAGACTGTGGGCCCCTTTTCGACGTCGGGCGCCCGGGAGTTGAGAATGCCGCGATACGCGAATCTGGCCGAGGCCCTGAAGGAACGGGCCCTCCGGTGCCCCGACGGCACGGCGCTCGCCCACCCCGCCCCCGATGGCACCGAACACCACGTGTCCTACGCCGCGCTCGACGCCCGCGCCGACGCCGTGGCCGCCTGGCTACGCGCCCGCGACGCCACCGGCCGCCGGGTGCTGCTCGCCATGGACCCCGGTCCGTGCGCCGCGGTGGCGCTGCTCGGCTGTCTGTACGCGGGGGCCGTCGCGGTGCCCGTGCCCGCGCCGTCCGTCTCCCGGACCGATGCCGAGCGCACCGCCTCGATCGTCCGGGACGCCGCCGTGGACCTCGTCCTCACCGAGACCGCCCACGCCACCGAGACCTCCCGCCGGCTCTCCCGAATCGGCCGCGCCGGTCTGACCTGCCTCGCCGTCGACGGACTCCGCCCCGACGCGAGCGCCGACACGCCCCGGCAACCCCTCCGCACCACCGCCGACAGCCTCGCGCTGCTCGCCTACGACTCCGGGCCCGCAACCGCCCCCCGCGGCGCCCTGCTGACGCATGGCAACCTTACGGCGGCCATGGCCGGGCTGCGGCGGACGCTCGGCACCGACCGCCGCTCCCGGATCGGCGGCTGGCTGCCCCGCTGCCACACCCCCGGGCTGATCGGGCAGGTGCTGCACCCCTTATGGCTGGGCGCCACCGCCGTGACACTTCCGGCGGAGCCGTACCGCACCGATCCGCTCGGCTGGCTGCGCGCCATCAGCCGCCACGGCATCACCGAAACCCTCGCGCCCGACATCCTCCACGCCCGCTGCGCCGCCCTCCTCGACGACGAGCCACCGGCCGGGCTCGACCTCTCCCGCTGGCGGACCGCGCTGAACGCCGGGGAGCCGGTCTCGGCCGGGACCATGGCCGCCTTCCCCCACCGCTGCGCCCCGCTGGGCCTGCGCCCGGGCACCCTGGTGGCCGGGTACGTCCCGGCCGAGGGGGCGCCGGTGCCGCTGGCCACGGGGCGCGCACCGGTGCCGGGCGCGGACTTCGCCGTCGTGGACCCGCTGACCGGGCGCCGGCTGCCGGACGGGGCGCCCGGGGAGATCTGGGTGCGCGGCCCCGCCGTCGCCACCGGCCACTGGGGCCGTCCGTCGGACACCGCACTGCTGTTCGCCGCCCGGGTCGCCGAAGGTCCTGGCGGCTTCCTGCGCACCGGCGATCTCGGCCTTACGGTCAACGGCCGGCTCCGGATGACCGGCCGGGTCCGCGACGCCCTCCTGGTGGACGGCCGCACCCTCCACCCCCAGGACGTGGAGCGCGAACTGCTGGGCTGCGCCAAGGCGCTGGGGTCGGCCCGGGTGTTCTGCGCGGGGCCCGGCGCGGGGGCGCTGGTGGTCGTCCAGGAGGTCGTCCGTACGGCGGGCGGGGCACGCACCGGGCTGCCCCGGCTGGCAGCCCGGATCCGCGCGCTGATCGCGGAGGAGTTCGGGGTCGAGACCGGCGCGCTGCTGCTGGTGCGCCCCGGCACCGTGCGCGGGACGGGAACCGCCAAGATCCGGCGCGCCCTGCTGCGCGAGCGCTATCTCCGGGGTGAAGTGCGCGCGCTGCACGCCGAGTTCGGACCGGGAGTCGGTGAGCCCTGCCGGGGTGGTGCGGCGTGAATAGGGGGCGCGCGGTCGCGTTCGCGCTACGGGATAGGCGTTCGACGGGCGTATTTCCCCGCGAATCGATGGAATGACTGAGAGGGCGGGGGAATAATCGCCATGCGGGGTGAGGCCGGGCGGGGAAAACAGGGGGCGGCATGGTCAGGGTGCTGATCGCGGAAGACATGCATATGTTGCGCAAGGCACTGGTCGCCCTGCTGGAATTCGAACCGGATATCGATGTGGTGGCCGAATTCTCCAACGGCGCCGAGATCCTGCCGCGCGCCCGTGAACTCCGCCCGGACGTCGCCGTGCTCGACATCGATCTGCCGGGCGTGGACGGGCTCACCGCCGCGGCCGAATTGAGCACCGCCGTCCCCGAATGCCGCACCATGATGCTCACCAGCCTCGGCCGCCCCGGAAATCTGCGCCGGGCGCTGGCCGCCCATGTCTCCGGCTTTCTGCTGAAGGACAGCAGCCCGGAGAAGCTGAGCGACGCCATCCGCGCCGTCGCCAAGGGCGAGCGGGTGATCGATCCCCAGCTCGCGCTGGCCGCCCTGGACGACGGTCCGCAGCCGCTGACCCCGCGTGAGCTGGAGGTCCTGCGGTTCGCCGCGAAGGGCGAGGACTCCGGGCAGATCGCGGCCAAGCTGTTTCTGTCGGTGGGCACGGTGCGCAATTATCTGACGTCCGCCGTGACCAAGCTGGACGCCCGCAATCGGGTGGACGCCATCCGGATCGCCCGCGAGGCGGGCTGGCTGTAAGACGGCGTACGGCGTCCCCGCGTGCTGGTCAGGCCGTCAGGCTTCCGTTACGCCGTCAGGGGCCGTTACGCCGTCAGGGGCCGCTACGCCGTTGGGCCCCGTTACGCCGTCACGGTCGGCCCTGGGCCGTACTCCCGGCCGCTCCGCGGCGGCGCGTCCACGGACACATCCAGTTCCGCCCGTAACTCGAACCAGCCGTCCGACCGTACGCCCGCGCGCAGCCGCCCGCCGAGGTTCTCCACCCGCACCCGGAGGTTGCCGATGCCGCTGCCGCCGTCCGAGCTGTCGGCGCGCAGGATCGTGGACGGCCGGCCCACCCCGTCGTTGACGAGGGTCAGCGACACCCGGTGCCCACTGCGCCGCGCCTCGACCGCGCAGTGGTCGGCCTTGCTGTGGCGCAGCACATTGGTCAGCCCCTCGCGCAACACGCTCGCCAGCACCGTGTCCGCCAGCTCCGGCAGCGGTCCGCAGTCGATCTCGGCCGTGGCGCTGATGCCCGCCGCGGCCAGCATCGAACGGGCCGTCGCCGCCTCCGCCGACAGCGACATCTTGCGATAGCCGCTGGCCACCGCCCGTACGTCGGCGAGGGCCTGACGGGAGGTCTGCAGGATCTCCGAGAGCTCCTGCTGCGCGCGGGAGTTCTGCCGGGGCACCAGCCGGTGCACCAGCTCGCATTTGAGGGTGATCGTGGACAGGCTGTAGCCCAGCAGATCGTGCACATCCCGGGAGAACCGCAGCCGCTCCTGGGCGACCGCCAGCCGGGCCAGCTCCGCCCGGGACCGGGACACCTCGGCGACCAGCCCGGACAGCCGCGAGAGCCCGAAGACCACCAGCCCGGTCAACGCGGTGGAGACCGTGGTGTACGCGACCTGACCCCAGCCGAAGCCCACCTGGAACAGCAGCACGTCCGTGCACAGCAGGATGGCCGCGAACGCGGGCCACGCCAGCGCCGGGACCAGCACCAGCAGCGAGGAGCCGGCCAGGAAGCCCGGCATGCCCAGCCAGGCGTGCTTGAAGATGGCGAAGGGGGCGAAGGTCAGCACCGCCTGGAGCGCCAGCGTCCAGCGCCGCGCACCGCTGAGCCGGGGCGCGAGGCCGGGGAAGGAGTGCAGCATCTGGAGGCAGAGCAGCACGGTCATCGGCAGCAGCGCAAGACCGAGCATCGCCGCGTCGACCGATCTGCCCGAACGATTGCCGTCGACCACGTAGGTGACGGCCACGGCGAAGTACCCCACCAGCACGAGGACCGTGATGACCACGGCCAGACGCGGCGCCAGACCGTCCTGGTGGCGCGGTGGATGGTTCCCGGCATCGTCGGGCAAGAGACTCCCCTGCACTCGTCCTCCGGATGGTCGGGCCGGATTGGGTGGCTTGCCCGAGAGTATCCGATCTTCACCTGGGGTGGAGAGGCCCTGTGGAAGGCTCATGGTGTACGCAGAGTTACCCGTTATCACGGGGGATCACAGGAAAAACGGAATCGGGTTGAGGTCCGCGTAGGGCGTGGGCCCCGGCAGCCGGCCGAGTGCCACGGGGGCGTCGAAGAGCCGACCGGGCGCGAACCGGGCCCAGTGCGGGCGCATTCCGGGCACCAGCACCTTGGCCACCGGCAGCCCCACATCCGGCCGGGTCTGGTCCAGCACCAGCAGTTCCATCCCGCGCTCGCG
>NZ_JAAAYH010000045.1:0-34652 GCF_018035285.1 Streptomyces sp. MK37H
TCCGCGGCGCCCACTCCGGGCCCGCGTCCCACGCCGGCCGCCCGTCCGGCCCCCGGCCCCAAGCCGGGCCCCGCGTCGGCGGCTCCGGCGCAGCCCGAGTTCACCGCGCCGCCGACCCCCGCGCCCAAGCCCGCCGCGGCCAAGCCGGGCGCGCCCGGCAAGCCGGGTGCCACTCCCGGTCCGCGCCCCGGCGCCCGTCCGGGCGCACCGGGCCAGGGCCAGGGTGGCCAGCGCGAGGGTGGTCAGCGCGAGGGCGGCCAGGGTGGCCGTGGCGGCCCGCGTCCGGGTCAGGAGCGTCCGCGTCCGGGTGGTCCCCGTCCGGCCGGTCCCCGTCCCGGTAACAACCCCTTCACCTCCGGTGGTTCCACCGGTATGGCGCGCCCGCAGGCACCCCGTCCCGGCGGCGCCCCGCGTCCCGGCGGCCAGCCCGGCGGCGGTCCGCGTCCGCAGGGCGGCGGCCAGGGCGGTCCGGGCCGTGGCCAGGGCGGTCCCGGCGGTCCCCGTCCCACTCCGGGCCAGATGCCCCGTCCGCAGGGCGCCCAGGGTGGCGGCCCGCGTCCGGGTCCCGGTGGCGCGCGTCCGAACCCGGGCATGATGCCGCAGCGTCCGGCCGCGGGCCCGCGTCCGGGTCCCGGTGGCGGTGGCGGTCGTGGTCCCGGTGGCGGCGGTCGTCCCGGTGGCGGCGGCGGTCGTCCCGGTGGCGGCGGCGGCTTCGCCGGCCGTCCCGGCGGTGGCGGCGGCGGTCGTCCCGGTGGTGGCGGCGGCTTCGCCGGCCGTCCGGGGGGTCCCGGCGGCGGTGGCGGCTTCGGCGGCGGTGGCCGTCCCGGCTTCGGTGGCCGTCCCGGCGGTCCCGGTGGCCGCGGTGGCACGCAGGGCGCCTTCGGCCGTCCCGGCGGTCCGGCGCGTCGTGGCCGTAAGTCGAAGCGGCAGAGGCGCCAGGAGTACGAGGCCATGCAAGCCCCGTCGGTCGGCGGCGTGATGCTGCCGCGCGGCAACGGCCAGACGGTCCGGCTGTCGCGGGGTGCCTCTCTCACCGACTTCGCGGAGAAGATCAACGCCAACCCGGCGTCGCTGGTCGCCGTCATGCTCAACCTCGGCGAGATGGTCACCGCGACGCAGTCCGTCTCCGACGAGACGCTTCAGCTTCTCGCCGACGAGATGAACTACAACGTCGAGATCGTCAGCCCGGAGGAGGAGGACCGCGAGCTTCTCGAGTCCTTCGACATCGAGTTCGGCGAGGACGAGGGCGGCGAGGAGATGCTCTCCGCGCGTCCGCCGGTGGTGACCGTCATGGGTCACGTCGACCACGGTAAGACCCGACTGCTGGACGCGATCCGCAAGACCAACGTGGTCGCGGGCGAGGCCGGCGGCATCACCCAGCACATCGGTGCCTACCAGGTCTCGACCGAGGTCAACGACGAAGAGCGCAGGATCACCTTCATCGACACCCCGGGTCACGAGGCGTTCACCGCCATGCGTGCCCGTGGTGCCAAGTCGACCGACATCGCGATCCTCGTGGTGGCGGCCAACGACGGTGTGATGCCCCAGACGATCGAGGCGCTGAACCACGCCAAGGCGGCCGATGTGCCGATCGTGGTCGCGGTCAACAAGATCGACGTCGAGGGCGCGGACCCGACCAAGGTGCGCGGTCAGCTGACCGAGTACGGCCTGGTGGCCGAGGAGTACGGCGGCGACACCATGTTCGTCGACATCTCCGCCAAGCAGGGTCTGCACATCGACAGCCTGCTGGAGGCCGTCGTCCTCACCGCCGACGCCTCGCTCGACCTGCGGGCCAACTCGGAGCAGGACGCACAGGGCATCGCGATCGAGGCCCACCTCGACCGCGGCCGCGGCGCCGTGGCCACCGTGCTGGTCCAGCGCGGCACCCTGCGGGTCGGCGACACGATGGTCGTCGGCGACGCGTACGGCCGCGTCCGGGCGATGCTCGACGACAACGGGAACAACGTGGTGGAGGCCGGCCCGGCGACCCCGGTCCTGGTGCTCGGTCTGACCAACGTGCCCGGTGCGGGTGACAACTTCCTCGTCGTGGACGAGGACCGCACCGCCCGCCAGATCGCCGAGAAGCGTGCCGCCCGCGAGCGGAACGCGGCCTTCGCCAAGCGCACCCGCCGGGTCTCCCTGGAGGACCTGGACAAGGTGCTCAAGGCCGGTCAGGTCCAGCAGCTCAACCTCATCATCAAGGGCGACGCGTCCGGTTCGGTGGAGGCTCTCGAGTCCTCGCTGCTCCAGCTCGACGTCGGCGAAGAGGTGGACCTGCGGGTGTTGCACCGCGGTGTGGGTGCGGTCACCGAGACCGACATCGACCTGGCGACGGGCTCCGACGCCATCGTCATCGGCTTCAACGTGCGCGCCGACGGGCGTGCCACGCAGATGGCCGAGCGCGAGGGCGTGGACGTCCGCTACTACTCGGTCATCTACCAGGTGATCGAGGAGATCGAGGCGGCCCTGAAGGGCATGCTCAAGCCGGAGTACGAAGAGGTCGAGCTCGGTACGGCGGAGATCCGCGAGATCTTCCGCTCGTCCAAGCTGGGCAACATCGCGGGTGTGCTCATCCGCTCCGGCGAGGTCCGGCGGAACACCAAGGCCCGCCTCATCCGCGACGGCAAGGTCGTGGCGGAGAACCTCAACATCGAGGGTCTGCGTCGCTTCAAGGACGACGTCACCGAGATTCGCGAGGGCTTCGAGGGCGGTATCAACCTCGGCAGCTACAACGACATCAAGGTCGACGACGTCATCGCGACGTACGAGATGCGCGAGAAGCCGCGCGGCTGACAAGCGGCGGCGGCCGGGGCCGATCGGCGGAGGAATTTCCGTCGATCGGCCCCGGCCCTTGCGTGTACGGTGCGAGAAGCCCGCAATCACGAAGGCCCCACGGGTGGCTTGACCCGGACCGCATGTATGTAGGGACGTTGTCCTTTGACCTGCTTCTCGGCGACGTACGGTCGTTGAAGGAGAAGCGCTCCGTCGTCCGCCCGATCGTCGCCGAGCTGCACCGCAAATTCGCGGTGAGCGTGGCGGAGGTCGGCGACCAGGACCTCTACCGCAGGGCCCGGATCGGCCTGGCGATGGTCTCCGGGGACGCGGGCCACCTCACGGAGGTGCTCGATCGCTGCGAGCGGCTGGTGGCGGCGCGGCCGGAGGTGGAGCTGCTGGCCGTGCGACGGCGGTTCCACGGTGGCGATGATGAATGAGGGCCGGACCGGTGGTCGCAGACCGCGCCCCCGGCCATCGATGACTGACGCGAAGAAGAGAGAAGAAGACGCATGAGCGACACCGCGCGGGCACGCAAGCTGGCGGACCGCATCCGGGTCGTGGTCGCGGAGACCCTGCAGCGGCGGATCAAGGACCCGAGGCTGGGCTATGTGACCATCACCGACACCCGGATCACCGGTGATCTGCGGGAGGCGACCGTCTTCTACACGGTCTTCGGCGACGACGAGGAGCGGGCGGCCTCCGCCGCGGCCCTGGAGAGCGCCAAGGGCGTGCTGCGGTCGGAGGTCGGGCGCCAGACGGGGGTGCGCTTCACCCCGACCCTGACATTCGTCCCGGACGCGCTGCCGGAGAACGCCCGCACCATCGACGATCTGCTGGCCAAGGCCAGGGAGGCGGACGCCCAGGTGCGCGAGGCGTCCTCGGGCGCCGCTTACGCGGGCGAGGCCGACCCGTACCGCAAGCCCGGCCAGGAGGACGACGAGGAGCCCGGCACCGACGGTAAGGGTGCAGCGGACGCATGACGCGCAAGGGCAGGGCCGGTTCCGGGGCACCGGACGGCCTGGTGATCGTCGACAAACCGGCCGGTTTCACCTCGCACGACGTCGTCGCCAAGATGCGCCGCTTCGCCGGCACCCGGCGGGTCGGCCACGCCGGGACGCTGGACCCGATGGCCACGGGCGTGCTCGTGGTCGGCGTGGAGAAGGCCACCCGGCTGCTGGGCCATCTGGCGCTGACCGAGAAGGAGTACCGGGCCACCATCCGGCTCGGGCAGACCACGGTCACCGATGACGCGGAGGGCGAGATCACCGCCTCGGAGGGTGCCGCCGGGGTTGACCCGAGCGCCGTCCAGGCCGGGATCGAGGAGCTGACCGGGGACATCCAGCAGGTCCCCTCTAAGGTCAGCGCCATCAAGATCGACGGCAAGCGCTCCTACGCACGGGCGCGGGAGGGCGAGGAGTTCGCGATCCCGGCGCGGCCGGTGACCGTCTCCTCCTTCGTCCTCCACGACCGCCGCGAGGCCAAGGCGGAGGACGGCACCACCGTCCTCGACCTGGACGTCACGGTGGTGTGCTCCTCCGGCACCTACATCCGGGCCCTGGCGCGCGACCTGGGCGCCGGACTCGGCGTGGGCGGCCATCTCACGGCCCTGCGCCGGACCCGGGTCGGTCCCTACGGGCTGGAGGCGGCCAGGACGCTGGAGCGGCTGGAGGAGTCGCTGGAGATCCTGCCCATCGCGGAGGCGGCGGCCGCCGCGTTCCCGCGCTGGGACGTGGACGAGCGCCAGGCCCGGCTGCTGGGCAATGGGGTGCGGATCGACATGCCGTCGGGGGAGCCGGGGGCGCCGGGTCCGGGGCCGGTCGCGGTCTTCGGGCCGGAGGGGCGCTTTCTGGCCCTGGTGGAGGAGTCGAAGGGCAAGGCGAGAAGCCTGGCCGTCTTCGTATGACGCCGTGGACGCCGTCGGAGCCCCTGGTATCGGGACCCTTGCATCGGGACGGTCGATCGGTATCGGCCCGGCCGACGCGGCGCCGGTGTGTCGTTGCCGACTCCGGGCCGCGTTGCACGCGCCGGGACCGGCCGCCTACCGTGGCTTTCCGGCCGGTCCGGGCGTTCGAGGCGGCCACCGATGCGAGGCGGGCGCCCGGGACATGGCAGTCTTAGACCTGCGAAGTCGACAGACAAAGGTTCGGGCGAGGAGCGGGCAAAGTGCAGCGCTGGCGTGGCTTGGAGGACATCCCTGAGGACTGGGGGCGCAGCGTCGTCACCATCGGTTCCTACGACGGGGTGCACCGAGGGCACCAGCTGATCATCGGCCGTGCCGTGGCACGGGCGCGTGAGCTGGGCGTACCGGCGGTCGTGGTCACCTTCGACCCGCATCCGAGCGAGGTCGTGCGGCCCGGCAGCCATCCACCGCTGCTCGCCACGCACCAGCGGCGCGCGGAGCTGATGGCCGGGCTGGGCGTGGACGCGGTGCTGGTCCTGCCGTTCACGGCGGAGTTCTCGCGGCTCACCCCCGCCGACTTCGTGGTGAAGGTGCTGGTGGACAAGTTGCACGCCCGGGTCGTGGTGGAGGGCCCCAACTTCCGCTTCGGCCACAAGGCCGCCGGGAACGTGGCCTTCCTGCGCGAGCTCGGCACCACCTACGACTACGAGGTCGAGGTCATCGACCTGTACGAGCGCGGTGAGGCGGGCGGCGGCGAGCCGTTCTCCTCCACGCTGGTACGCCGCCTGGTCGCGGAGGGCGATGTCACGGGCGCGATGGAGGTCCTGGGCCGCCCGCACCGGGTCGAGGGCGTGGTGGTGCGCGGTGCGCAGCGCGGCCGTGAGCTGGGCTTCCCGACGGCCAACCTGGAGACCCCGCCGCACACCGCGATCCCGGCCGACGGCGTCTACGCCGGCTGGCTGACGGCGCAGGGCGAGGCGATGCCCGCGGCGATCTCGGTCGGCACCAATCCGCAGTTCGACGGGACCGAGCGGACGGTCGAGGCGTATGCGATCGACCGGGTCGGACTGGATCTGTACGGACTCCATGTCGAGGTGGACTTCCTCGCCTATCTGCGGGGTCAGGAGAAGTTCGACTCGATCGAGGCGCTGCTGGAGCGTATGGCGGCCGATGTGAAGCGGGCCCGGGAGCTGGTGGAGCAGCACGGGAGCCGTTGACGCGTATGGCGGCGGCTGAGGCGTACGGGAGCCACTGAGGGCGGGCGGGAGCTTCTGAGGGCGGGCGCTGAGGCGCCGTGCGCCGCGTGGTGAACGGGAGAACGCGAACGCGCCCCGTGGACCGGATCACCGGCCCACGGGGCGCGTTCGCGTTCTCGCTCGCTACTGCTGCGGGGGCTGTTGCTGCCAGGGCTGCCCCGGTTGCCCGGGCTGGCCGGGCTGCTCCGGCTGGGCCTGCTGCCACGGCTGGCCGGGCTGCGGCTGCTGCCCCTGCCCATAGGACTGCTGCCAGCCCTGCTGGCCGCCTTGCTGCGGGTACCCGGGGTACTGCGGCTGCTGGCCCTGCTGAGGCGCGTAGGCGCCCGGGTAGGGCTGCTGCTGGGCCTGTCCGGGCATCGGCGGGGCCATCTGCGGCGGCTGGGCCCCTCCGTCGCCCGTCCACAGGCCCTGCTCCTGCTGGGCGCGGGTGAAGTCCTCCGCGACCATGGCCGAGAGGTTGAAGTACGCCTCACGGGTCTTGGGCCGCATCATGTCCAGGTCCACCTCGGCGCCCGCCGACAGATGCTCGTCGAACGGCACGACGATCACCCCGCGGCAGCGGGTCTCGAAGTGGGACACGATGTCCTCGACCTTGATCATCTTGCCGGTCTCCCGGACCCCGGAGATCACCGTGATGCTCCGCGAGACCAGATCCGCGTAGCCGTGCGCGGACAGCCAGTCCAGCGTGGTGCTGGCGCTGCTCGCGCCGTCCACCGAGGGCGTGGAGATGATGATCAGCTGGTCGGCGAGGTCGAGGACGCCGCGCATGGCGCTGTAGAGCAGGCCCGTGCCCGAGTCGGTGAGGATGATCGGGTACTGCTTGCCCAGGACGTCGATGACGCTGCGGTAGTCGTCGTCGTTGAACGTCGTCGAGACCGCCGGGTCCACGTCGTTGGCGAGGATCTCCAGGCCCGACGGCGCCTGTGAGGTGAACCGCCGGATGTCCATGTAGCTGTTGAGGTACGGGATCGCGGTGACCAGGTCGCGAATGGTCGCACCGGTCTCCCGACGGACCCGTCGGCCGAGGGTGCCCGCGTCCGGGTTGGCGTCGATCGCGATGACCTTGTCCTGGCGCTCGATGGCCAGGGTCGCGCCGAGGGCGGTGGTCGTCGTGGTCTTGCCGACACCGCCCTTGAGGCTGATCACCGCGATGCGGTAGCAGGAGAGCACCGGGGTGCGGATCAGCTCCAGCTTGCGCTGCCGCTCCGCCTCCTCCTTCTTGCCGCCGAGCTTGAAGCGGGAGGGGCCGGGGGTGTTCTTCTTCGGCTTCTGCTTGCCCTTGATCAGCCGGTCCGAGGAGAGCTCGACAGCGGCGGTGTACCCGAGCGGCGCCCCCGCGCCTCCGGCCTGGCGCCGCTGGTCGGGCGTCACGGTCGGCCAGCCGCCGGTACGGGGGTCGGCCGGGGCCGCCGGGGCCGCCGGGGCCGCCGGGGCCGCCGGGGCCGCCGGGGCGGCCTGGGCGTCCGGGCGCGGATAGCCGTAGCCGTCATGCGGCTGTGGCTGCGCCTGCGGCCCGGGTCCGGGCCCGGGAACACCGTCGCCGGGCCGCGGGAAGCCATACCCACCCTGCGCGCCCGGACCCTGCTGCCCGGGGAACTGCTGACCCTGGGGGTCATGCGGCGGCTGGCCCTGGACGGGGCCGTTCGGTGCGTACGGTCCGGGCTGTCCGGGCTGGGCAGGCTGACCGGGCTGGGCAGGCTGTCCGGCCTGTGCGGGCTGGCCGGGCTGGGCAGGCTGGCCGGGCTGGCCCGGGTACATCGGCTGTCCGGGCTGACCGGGCTGGCCGGGCTGGCCCGGGTACATCGGCTGGCCTGGCTGTCCGGGCTGGCCGGGGTGCTCGGCCTGCCCCGGCTGGGGCGTGGCGTAGGGCTGTGCGGGCGGCTGCTGGTACGGGCCCTGGCCTTGCTGGTCCGGGGCGGGCGGCTGCGGGAAGCCGTAGCCGCCCGGGACGGGCGTCGGCCCCTGGCCCTGTCCAGGACCGCCCGGGCCGGGCGCGGGCTGGGCCCCCGGGTGCGGGTAGCCGTAGTGGGGCCCCTGCGGAGCCGGGGCGCCCTGGGGGCCGGGACCCGGTACGCCCGGGCCGGGCTGCTGGTAACCGCCCTGCGGGCCGGGCACGTTGCCCGTCGGCGGCTGCGCGCCCTGGGCCTGATCCGGCAGCGGGGCCTGACCGGGCTGGCCGGGGATCGCGCCCGGAGCGCCCTCACCGGGACGCGGATAGCCGTACCCGCCCTGCGGCCCCGGTCCGGCGGCGGGCTGCCCGGGCTGCCCCTGCGTCTGGGGCGGGGGAGGTGCCCAGGAGGTGTCCTGCTGCGGGAGCGGCACTCCGGCACCAGGGGTGGCGGGCCCGTCCGTACGCTGCTCCGGAACCGGAGCGGGACCCGGAGCCGGCGGGGCGTCCTCGGGCGCCGCGGGCTGGAAGTCCGGCGGCAGGGGCGGCAGCCCCGACTGCGGAACGGGCGGCGGGGCCCAGGTGGTGGCGGGCTGCTCGGGCGACGGCGCGCTCGGCGGCACGGCGTCCTCGGGAACCGCGTCCTCGGGGACCGCATCCTGGGGCTCGGCGCTCGCCTGCCTCAGCTCCTCCATCTCCCGCCGCAGTGCGGCCGTCGAGAAGCGCAGTGTGCCTTCGCTGCGCACATCGTCGTCGGTACGGTCGTCCGAGCCCGAGGAGCCGGAATCGGCGTCAGGTCCGGGACCGGACGCAGACGCAGACCCAGACCCAGACCCGGAATCGAAGCCGGAGGGAGAACCGGAACCGGAATCGGAGTCCGAAGGAGAACCGGAACCGGAATCAGCGACCCCGGTGCCGGAGTCCTCACTCCGCCTCTCGGCGATCTCGCGCCGCAGCGCGGCGGTGGAGAACCGCACGGTGGAGGGGCTGCCCACATCGCCGTTCTCGCCCTCGTCGGAGCCCGCCTCGGAGGCGTACTCCGAGTCCGGCCGGAAGGCGTCGTCGTCCCGCGGAGCAGCGGCGGGCGCCAGCGTGAAGTCGTCATCGACGGAAGCGGAAGCGGAAGCGGAAGAGGAAGCCGCAGCCGAATCCTCCGTCTCGACATCGGAAGCCGGGGCGGAAGCCTCGTAGGAGGGCTCGGGCTCAGCGCTGTCCGAAACGCCGCCACCCGCGGGCGCGGCATCAATCGAATCCGACCCGGAGCCAGACAAAGACGACATACGAATGCCCGAGTCGGACTCTCTGCTCTCCGGTTCCGACCGTGCCTCGTCCTCCCGGTGCGCGGGGACCTCCTCCATCTCGGAGGCGTCCGACGCGACGTCGGAGGAGGGCACCGGGGCAGGCGGCGGCCAGGCACCCGGGAAGCCGCTCGGCTCCGGCACCCCCGGCACGGGCACCGGATTGCCGGTGGGCGGCGGAGGCGGCGGACCCGGCATCCCCGCACCGGCGCCCGTCCCGGTTCCTCCGGAACCGCCGGTCGACGTGGAGGACGGCGAGGACGACGACGAAGCGTTCTGCGTGTACCAGGCGGGTGGGGTGTAGTCGATGGTGAACTCGCCCGTGTGCTCGGTCTCCGCGTCGGACCGATCATCGCCGGGTGTGTTTCCGCCCGTGCGGATCTCGTCCCGATCGCTGCTCACAATGCCTCCTGGTGTGGTCGAACACCCTTGAAATTCTTGGCGAGGCCGATCTGTTGCCGATCGCTACTGTCGTCCGACCGTTCGGCTTTCCCCTTTTGTGACGCCGGGGGCCCCTGAACGGGCGCTCCACCGGGTACCCCAAGACTAATCACCATGAGCGCCGCGGGGGCAGGCCCATCCGCCACTCGAAGCGGTCCACGGCATGATGTGGACCGCTCTCGAGCGGTGTCGATCAACGACGGACCAGCCCTGAAGGGTTCGACCCGGATCAGTCCACCCGACGCGGAGATCCCAGCAGCCCCGTCTCGGCATCCGTTGCCTGCACGGTTACGAACTGCCGTCCAGTACGTGTACACCAGAGGGTGACCCAGTCGGGAAGCGTGGACAGCGCCGCGACGTCGGCCTGCGGAAGGCCCATGACGCGGCCTATCTCCTCCGCCTCGTCCGGCGAAACGCGCTGAATGCCGACCAGTCCGGCGTGCTCGAGCAGCCGCGGCGCGACCGGGCTCAGATACGGCAGCAGGGTCAGCACCGACTGCCAGGGCAACGCGGATACCCGGCCCCGTGGCGGGCGCATGCCGCAGTCCCGGACGACCAGAACCGGACTGCCGACCGAAGGCCCTTGCGGCGGCACACGGCCCACGTCGAAGACGGTCATGCACTGCTGTCCGCCGCCCGCGACCTGCACCAAGTTGGTCCACAGATGCGGCCGGCCGGTCTCGACGGCGATACGGGCGCCGGTGGCCGCCGCCCGGAAGGCCAGCACCTGCGCGGTCCAGAGACCGCCGACGAGGACCACGTCGAACGGCTCGGGGCGGTTGAAGCCGAGGACGGCGGGCTGGTTCTGCTCGTCCACACCGATGATGACGCCGTCGTCGCCGATGGGCAGCGCCAGCGCCTCCACTTCCTCCAGGGGCAGTGTTTGCCGTCCGCGTCGGGGCCCGATGAGCCCGAAACCGGGGCGCGTTCTGCGCGTCGAGCTCGGATCACCGGCCATCCCGGGGGCGCCGGCACCGGAAATCATGGGACCGGATCCCAGACCCGCTCCGGGGGCGGAATCCGGATCGGCTCCATGACCGGAAGGAGAAGCGGCGGGGGAGAAGGCGGATGTGGCCATCAGCGGGTGCCTCCCAGCGGGAGCGTCGCGAGTACACCGGGCAACTGCTCACGGTCGAGACGTACCAGCCCGACCCGCACTCCCCGCGCGGCGCGCTCCAAAGCCTTGCGGGCGGTGATCAGGTCGGTGTCGCTGCGCCCGGTGACCCTGATGTGCCCGGTGACCGAAGAGGCGTTACGGCTGCCGTCATCATGCGTCAGGGTCAGGCTGAAGGTGGAAGCGAGGGCGGGCATGGAGGTCAGCAGCGCCACGAGTTGCGGCAGCGGCACCGATTCCGGGCCCATCTGCGGCCAGCGCCCCACCCAGTAGGTGGTGTGCCACCGGTCGTCGCAGCGCCAGGCGCGCGAGGTCTCCACCGTCCGGCGCGTAGGTGTGCTCGCACGCCCCGCCTGGGTCGTCGCATGCGGATTGACACACGCCGAGGTGGCGAGGGCCGTGGTGAGTTCACCCTCGGCCAGCGGTCGCGCCGAGAATCCGGCGCCGGTCAGCCGACTAGCCAGCTGGTCAACCGCGCGCAGCAGGGAGCGCTGAGCGCCCTCCAGGCCACCGCCGCGCGCCCGTATGGCCTCCGGACACAGCTCGGGATTCAGCTTGAGAGCCACCCAGGTCAGCCGGACGGCGGGTGCTCCGGCCTGCTCCTGGAGCGGGGCATAACTGCGCGCCGCCGCGGCCTGTTCGGGCAGATGCGGTGCGGGCGCGGTCTGTGAGTGTTGCACCACCTGCACCGACTCCAGCTGGATGCCGTCCACGTCCAGCGCGTCCTGCAGCAGCGAGAGCGGAAGCGGCCGCTTGGTGCGCATTGGCCGCAGTGGAGCGTCGGTCGACTGGACCTGGAGTACCGCCGTGAGGAACGTACCGTCGCCGATCATTCCGATCTCGCGGCGGTCCCGAGCCACATACGCGTAGGTGCGCAGCGCCGGATCGCATTCGACGGCGGGCGCGAGCGACGGGTCGATTCCGGCCGGGACCGGCCCTTTGGCCTGCTTCTGACGGGTGCGCAACGCGCTGATGGTGACGAGCCAGTCGACGAACGGCTGCTGCCTGCGCCGCAACACCGCGAGCAGCACAAGCGCGAGGGCGATGACCCCTGCGGGCACCATCAGCAGTGAGTTGACGGTCCAGGCGACGACGAGGATCGCGGCGGCCACCTCGATGAGCACGAGCTGATACAGCCGCAGGGGGCCCAGGCTCGCAGTGCGTGAGGGCTGCCGCGGCACGGCGGCACGCACATGGGTGGCAGAGCTCATCCCGGAGACCCCCCGCTTGTCATGATGTTGTCCTGGCCGATTGTGTGTTTACGGTATCGGAAAGGCGCGTGAAGGGTGGCTCGGGTGTCGGGTGACCCGAGCGGATGAGTAATCTCCCTACGGCGACCGAGCGTACGTACTGCACCATCACACGGGGAGAAGCGGACGAGACATGGCATCGCGGCGGGACGAGCTCAATGCCTACACCTTTGCGAAGAAACGGATGGTTGCCTCGTTCGTGCAGCCCTCGCCCACCGTCATGGACGACGGTGCGCCACGTCCGCTGCGCGCGTTTCTCCCGGGTGTCATCGTCGGGGCGCTGATCCTTGCCGGATTCGGCGCATGGGGCATGATCCGGCCGACCGCGCCGAAGGGGTGGGACAACACCGCGTCCCACATCATCGTCGGCAGCGATTCGACGACCCGATATGTGATTCTCAAGACCGGTGGAAAGAAACAGCTGCACCCGGTCCTCAACCTCGCCTCGGCGAAACTCCTGCTGGACCAGGACAAGTCGGACATCATCCGGGTCAAGGAGTCGCAGCTCGACAACGGCGATATTCCGCGCGGGCCCACGATTGGAATTCCGTACGCCCCGGACCGTATGCCCTCGGCAGACGATGCCGTCGAGCAGAAGCGCTGGGTGGTCTGTGAGCAGCCGGGTGGCGGAGAGGACAAGACCGCGCAGAAGGCGGTCTTCATCCTCGCCGACCGTGAGGCGTCCAAGGTCGAGGGCTCGCAGCGACTGCGCGGCAGCCAGGCGCTGTACGTCCAGGGGAAGACGGGCCGCTATCTCGTCGACCCGTCCGGTACCAAGTACCTGCTCGGTGGCCCCAAGGGCGAGAAGAGCATGTCCGACCGCCAGTACAACCTGTTGCTGCGGACGCTCTTCTCGGAGGGCGCCAAGCCCCAGCAGGTGACCGACGACTGGCTGGACACTCTGAAGGACGGCGCACCTGTGGAGTTTCCGCAGGTGCCGGGGCAGCCGAACACCACGGCCGGGGTCGACTCCCTGCCGGACAAGGCCAACAAGGTGGGCATGGTGCTCCAGGCGCAGACAGGTGGCGGCGTCCAGCACTATGTCGTGGTGCCGGGAAAGGTGCAGCCGGTCTCCGACTTCACTGCCGAACTGCTGCTGAGCAGTGAGCAGTTGGCGGGACTCAATCAGCTCGGCAAGCCGATGCAGGTCAACCCACAGGACTTCGTCTCCGACTCCACGGTGTTCGCCGGTGACACCACCTGGCCCGCCAAGCCCCCGCGCCAGGTGAACTCCGCCGAGGGCGGGAGTGGGGCCAGGGACACCGTGTGCAACATCCTCACGAACGTGGCCGACAACGGCACGCCCGCCCTCGAGACCTGGGCGGGCCGGGACTACCCCGCGACCATCGTGGACGGTGCCACCAGCGCGTATGTCACACCGGGGACCGGCCTGTTCTACCGGCAGTTCCAGGGGAGGGCGACCAGCACCGGCCAGGTCTTCCTCGTCACCGACACCGGCCTGCGCTACCAGGTGCAGGCCAACAACGACGGCAGTTCGGGCAAGTCGAAGATCGGCGCTGACGGTTCCGGCTCCTCCGCGCAGCAGGACGCACAGTCCGGCGGGCAGACAGCGGCGAACAAGGCTCAGGTCAGGCTGGGGTACGGAGATGTGAAGCCGGTGCCGGTGCCCCTCAACTGGTCCCAGTTCCTGCCGGTCGGGCCGCGTCTGGACACCAACAGCGCACGACAGCCACAGGGGTCGTGAGCATGGAACGCCCACGCATGAGACGCATGGCCGCCCTGTCGTCGGCGGTGACACTGGCGTGTCTCACCGCCGCCACGGGCGTCGGCGCCGGACCCTCCGCCGCCGCGCTCTCGCTGGACGGCAACGGTGAGTGCACGTTCCCGATGAAGAAGCAGATCAAGGGAACACCCTGGTCGCTGCAACGGTTGGTGTTCGACCGCCTCTGGGAGGACACCAAGGGCAAGGAGAAGAACGGCGAGTCGGTGCGGGTCGCCGTCATCGACACCGGTGTCGATGACACCAACATCCAGCTGAAGACCGCCGTCGACAAGGCGAGCGGGGGGAACTTCCTGCCCCCGGCCAAGGACGCCTCCAAGGACGAACGGAAACTCGCCGAGGACCCGACGGTCGACGAGGTCGGGCACGGCACCAAGGTCGCCGGCATCATCGCGGCCCGCCCGCGCCAGGGCACCGGCTTCGTGGGGCTGGCCCCCGAGGCGACGATCATCCCCCTCAAGCAGAACAACGCCGAGGGCAAGGGCACACCGCAGAAGATGGCAGAGGCCATCAAGAAGGCGGTGCACGAGGGCGCCCGGGTGATCAACATCTCCCAGGACACCAAGGGTGCCCTCTCGCAGAGCGATCTGGAGCAGGCGACCGCCTACGCCGTCCAGCACGACGTGGTCGTGGTCGCGGCCGCAGGCAACGACGGCGCGAACGGGAAGTCCAAGCGCACCTATCCCGCCTCCTACCGCGGCGTCCTCGCCGTCGCCGCCTCCGACCGCAACAACGAGCGGGCGTACTTCTCGCAGAGCGGCGATTTCGTCGGCGTCGCGGCGCCCGGCGTCGACATGGTCTCCACCGTGCCCAAGGGCGGGCAGTGCGTGGACAACGGCACCAGCTTCGCCGCCCCGTACGTGGCCGGAGTGGCGGCCCTGATCCGAGCCAAGCACCCCGACTGGTCGCGGCAGGAGGTCATCGCCCAGATCGAGCAGACCGCGGAGCGGGGCGTCAACGGCCGTGATGAGTTCATCGGTTGGGGTGTGGTCGATCCGGTGAAGGCCCTCACCGACGATGACAAGAAGATCGAGCACCCTACGGCGGACACCGGCTCGGCGGCGAACGTCCCGAAGCCCGAGCCCGGGCGCCTCACCTTGGGCGAGACCCCGCAGGAGCGTCGTACGCGGCTGGCCACGTACGCCCTGGGCATGGGCGCGGTGGTCGTGGGCATCACCGCGGGCGGTGCGGTCGTGCTGCGTGACTGGCGTCGTCGGCGTGACGCAAGGGGCGTCGGCAGTGCTTGACGCTTGTCGTTACCCGGCCGTCCCCGGCGTCCCATCCGTGTAACAACCGGATACTCGTTGGTCATGCACACGGGGATGCTGACTAGAGTGATCCTTGACAGCTTTGGTCCGATGCGCACGGGACGGCCACAGAGCACCGGCCGTTCCACCGCATCCGATTCATGGGGGAAGGTGTGCCATGGCGGAGAAGCTCCGCGTAGAAGGTCATGATTTCAAGACCCTCGAGAGCGCCATCGACTGGATGGAAGGTCAGCTGACCGAGCGGATCGGGAAGCTCAACAGCGTGATCGACCACGTTGAGGGCCACTGGAAGGGCATCGCGGCGGGCGCGTACAACAACCTCCAGACGGAGGTCAACAACGACGTCCGCCGGGTGAACCAGTTGCTGAGCTTCACCCGCGAACTGGTGAAGGCGAGCCGGGACGGTTTCGACCAGGAGGAACTCGACCAGCTCAGGAACATCAACAGCGTCGGAGGCGGGGAGAGCGGCATCCTCGGCTCCTTCCACGCCTCTTGATCCTCGTGACCTGTCCGCCTCGCATCAGGAGTTAGAGCTCAATGGAGATTACGTACGAAGGCGTTGTCGAAGCCTCCAACATGGTCAGGAACGAGGCCAACACGCTCAAGACCGACCTCGACACCATCATGAGGCAGGTCAAGGGTGTGTCCGAGTCGTGGACCGGTGAGGCCCAGCGCGCGTTCAACGAGCGTCAGCACGAGTGGAACCAGCGTGTCGACCACCTGCACAGCACCCTCCTCACCATCTCGAAGAAGCTGCTGGAGGCTACGGAGGGCTACAGGGCCAATGACCATCGTCAGGGCCAGCGGTTCGCGTCGTAGAGAGAGACGTAGCGCGCACAGCCTGCGGTCGTTTCGTGGGTGCGGGGACACTCGGCCCGGGCCGAGTGTCCCCGCACCCACAAGCGCTGCCATCCAGGTATTGAAGGAGGTGCTTCATGGCTGAGTTGGCGCCGGACGGGGGTGGCTCCGCTAAGTCCCCTTCTTCGCCGGACCTCGACGCTCCCACCGAGTCCCTACAGGAATTCAAGAAGCGTGTTGACAGGCTTCTGACCGATCTCGACAAGTCGGACGCGGCGCACGGCAAGATCTCCCAACAGAAGGTGACCGCCGCCGCCTACGGGCAGAACTTTCCCGAGGCGCTGTCGTTGGCGAGCGCGTACGAGCTGGTGCACGGACGGCTGCAGCTGCTCTCCCAGACCCTGGGCGAGCAACTGGAGGCGATGGGCATCACGGTGGGCGCGGCCGACAGCGACTACCAGACGGTGGACCACGAGCACGCGCAGCGCCTGAAGGCCATTCAGCGGCGTGCCCAGGCGTACTACGAGCAGTATCAGAAAGAGCACGACCCGAAGGGCCACGAGAAGACCGGCGAGCCCAAGACGGGCGGCGGTAAGAGCAGCGGCCACGACGGCATGTGACGGGTGAACGGGGGATGTGGACATGGGCGAATCAGACAAGCTGCCGCCGCTCAAGATGTGCTACAACATCACCAGTTTCGAGCATGCTTCGTTCGAGGACATGCTCGCCATGGTCGAAGGTACGGATGAGCAAGAGATCATCCGCCGAGGTAACGCCCTGACAAAGGCGCAGTCCGAGATCGAGAAGATCGGCGACGAGCTCAAGAAGCGCGTCGGGCGGGTCACCTGGAAGGGCGAGGGTGGCGACGCGTTCCGGAACTGGGGCGACGATTTCGCCAACCAGGCCCTGAAGCTCGCGAGTTTCGCCGGCTCCGTCGGCACCGCCATGGAGACCGCGGGCCAGGCGCTGAGCGAGGTCAAGAAGTCGATGCCGGATCGCCCGGCGGGCTCGCAGGTGTGCTACGCGGACCAGGAGAAGGAAGAGAAGCGTCTGGAAAGCCTGAAAAAGGTCCGCGACGAGGCGCTTCCGCAGATGTACAAGCTGGCCTCGTACTACAGGATGTCGCAGGAGACCATCGCGGCGTCCCAGGAGAATGAGCCGGTCTTCAAACCGCTTCCGAGTCAGATGATCCCTGACACCTCGGTGGGCGGTGGGCAGGAGAGCTATGGCTCGCCCAGTGTTTCCGGGGGCAGCGTTCACACGGCGCCCGCCTCTGTTGGGGCGACGCATCCGGCGGTCGATCCGTCCACGGTGAGTCCGGGTTCGCCCGCGCATGTCTCGCCTGCGCATATCTCACCGGGGCATGTCACCCCCCCGTCGATCCCGGAGAACCCGGGGCATGTCACCGTTCCGGACGCGACGCACACCAACATCGACACGGTGAAGCCACCGCCGCCCACCACCACCGCACCGCAGCTTCCGACCGGCGGTGGGCCTCCGGTGTCTCCGGTCACTGACCGGCCTGGGCCCGTGGGCCTGCCCGTGTCACCCCCGCCGACGGTCGGGCCAACAACCGGTATGGGCAAGATCGGCCCCACTGTGGGCAAGGTCAACCCCACTGTGGGGACGGGCGGTACCAAGGGCCCCATCACCGCTCCCAGGCTGCCGAACGGACCGACCGAGCAGATCAACGGCCGGCCCACCAGCCCGGTGCGCGCCGACAGGAGCATCGTCGGCGGTATGCAAAACCACCAGGCGGGCACGAACCAGGGCTCCCGGCAGAGCCGGGGGACGGTCATCGGCAGGGAGCCGGCCGGGCCTGTGGGCCGCGCGGGTCCGGGCGCGGGTCCCGGCCTCCCCGCGGCCGGGCGGCCCGGAGGTGTCATCGGCGCCGGTCCGAACCGGGGAGCTTCGGCGTCGGCCCGGGCCGAGGGGACGGCGCGTCGCGCAAGCGAGCTGCGGACCGGCGGCGAGTTCACCCCCGGTGGGAGCGGACTGGTCCGGGGGCAGGCCGAAGGACGGGCCCCCGGCGCGCCGGGGGCGGCGGCATCGGGGCGCGGTGAGGGCCAGAAGAGGCAGCGCGAGGAAGGCCGGGACGCGCCCGACCAGCTGACCGAGGACGAAGAGACCTGGAACGAGGGTCGGCGCGGCACCGTGCCTCCCGTGATTGGGTAAAACCCTTCCGCAGAGGCCGCGGATGATGGCGAGCACAGGACGAACAGGCGATATGGAAACAACGCTCAACCAGGTCCGGAGCCGGACGACAGTGATCATCTCGCTGCTCGCCTCCTTGCTCGCCATCATGGGGCTGATCGCCCCCGCCGCCACGGCGGAGACCATGCGGGAGCGACAGTGGTATCTGGACCGGATGCAGGCGGAGAGCATGTGGAAGGTCAGCACCGGTAAGGGCATCACGGTCGCAGTCCTCGACTCCGGAGTCGACACATCGGCCCCGGAGCTGAAGGGGAAGGTGCTCAAGGGCAAGAACCTCGTGGAACCGAGCAAGGACGCCCGTACGGACCCGGACGGGCACGGCACGGCCATTTCCATGCTCATCGCCGGAAACGGAGCCGGCGGCCAGGGCATCAAGGGCCTCGCTCCGGATGCGCGCATTCTGCCGCTCACGGTATTCGGCTCGACGAAGGAGTCGGGAACCAATAGCGTCCCGGGCCTCATCAACGCCATTCGCTACGCGGCGGACAGCGATGCGCAGATCATCAACATGTCGCTGGCCTTTCCGTACTACCAGGTCAACAAGACCGAGCAGGGCAAGCTGCAGAAGGCGGTCGACTACGCGGTCAGCCGCGGCAAGCTGCTCCTCGCCGGTTCGGGCAACGACGGGGAGACGTCGAACGACACCACCTACCCCGCGGCCAACAAGGGTGTGGCTGGGGTCAGCGCCGTCGACTCGTCATTGACGGTGACCAAGTTTTCCAACCACGGGTCGTTCGTCGCTCTTGCCGCGCCGGGCAAGGACATCCCGATCCGCTGCATCGGCAAGGCCGGATACTGCCGCAGTTGGGGTACCAGCCAGGCCACGGCCATCGCCTCCGGCGCGGCCGCTCTCATCTGGGCCAAGCACCCGAAGTGGAACGGCAATCAGGTGCTCCGCGTGATGATGGACACCGCCGGAAAGCCCACCGAGGGCAAGATTCCCAGCCGCTACATCGGCTACGGCACGATCCGCCCCCGCTACAACGTCCTCGAGGAGAAGGGCAAGCCGGGCTCGGCCGACGTCAACCCCCTGGTGCCCGCACAGGCGGGCGGCTCTCCGTCCGCCTCCTCATCGCAGAGCCAATCCCCGTCACCGGCCAAGGGGGACTCCTCGGTCGGCGACACCGCCGCCGAGAGCGGCAGCGACGATGGCGGCAGCGGCGTCCTCCCGTGGATCCTGGGCGCGGCCGGCATCCTCGCCGTGGCCTGTGTCGCGCTGTTTGTGGTCCGCCGCCGGGCGGCTTCGCCCCGATGACGAGCGGCCCCAAGAACCGCGCTTCCCCATGCACCCTGGCCATGGAATCTGCAAAGAAAGCGCCCCGTTTCGGATGTGCTGATGGTGTTCCGAATTCGCCACAGGAGCGGTTCACCATCGGTAATTGCCGTTACGGGAGGTTCCACCACTGCACGGCCGTGCTAGCGTGCGAAGCAAAGGATAGGCAACACACCTGCGCTTCTGGTCATTTGTTCACAAAAGCGCGATGGCTCCGCGATTGGCCAGTAAGGGGGAAGCGTGAGCGAGGACTTCATCCGTGAGCTGCAACAATTCCAGCAATATGCGGAGAATCTGCAACACCTGATGTCGGACATGCACGATCAAGTGCCCCGGAGTTCCGAAGGAACGGACGCACAGGGGGCCGTCTCCGTGACCCTGGGTGCGGATGGGCTTCCGGAGTCGATCAAGCTCGCGTCCGACTGGCAGCGCCGACGACACGCCGGGGACCTCGGCGGCGCCGTCGTCGAGGCGTTCGAGTCCGCCATGAGCGACCGTATGGAGCGCTGGTCACGGTCGCTTGAGCAGTCCGGCTGGGAGGAGCGCGCCGGTCAACTCGACGACGGCCGCGCCTCGTCCGCGTCGACGACGCCGTCCCGTCCGGTCCCCGAAATCTCCGACCACGACGTGCGCCACGTCCTCCACAGGCCCGTGGACGAATCGATCGAGGACGTCCTCACGGCGTTCGACGCCGTCGACCAACTGGACGCAGATTCGTTTCTCCCGCCGCAGGTCAAGGGAGAATCCGCCGCGCGCCGAGTCGCCATCACCCTCACCGCACACGCCCTGGTCTCCTGCGAAGTGGACCCTCAGTGGGCTGCCGGTCAGTCAGTCGTCCGGCTCAATCAGGCACTGAACGAGGCTTTGAACAACGCTCGCGAAAAGGTAAGCAGTGCCGAGAGCCCCGGGGCGGCCGGTGTCGCGAACCTGCATGTGGGCGGTCTGATGAACGAGTTTCTGGCCATCATCAAGAACCCCCAGCGCTTCACGGACTGATACGGAAAAGAACTGATACAGAAAAGAAAGGAGGCCCATGAGCAAGCTCAAGGTCATCACAGACGCCATACGCGCTGACGCCAGAACGTGGGATGAGCAGGCGAAAGCGATCGGCGGTGTCGGGACCAATATCAGCGGGCTACGCCGCGATCGGCTTGAGCTGGGCATGTACCAGATGTTTTTCGGTGCCTACGCGGATGCCATCGACCATCTTTCGGGTCGGTGTTCCGAAGGGCAGAAGCGGATGTCGGAAATCGCTGACGCGCTGGTCAAGAACGCGAAGGCGTACGACGATCACGAAGTGGAAACCACGAAGTCCGTGGAAGACGCCTACTAGCAGCCGGCGGTGCGCCGGGGAGACGGGGAAGGCGATGGCATTCAGTCAGACGCAGTTCGAAACACTCATCGAGAAGATCAATGACAAGCTGGAGAAGCTCGCGAAAGATCTCGTTACCTTTGGCAACAAGATCAACGGGGCGGTGGATCATTGGTACGTTCCAGGCCCCGTGGCAAAAGCGGTAGTCGCCGCGGCGAACAAGCTCATCGAGTTCGTGAACTGGATCCTCAAAAAGATCGGCCATTTGCTCGAGGGTGTCGTTGCCCCGGTGATCTTGTTCATCGACGCCAACAGCTGGAAGGCGAAGGGCATCCACGGCGATGCGACCACCGCCTCGTCCAGCACTCAGAAGTTCAACCTCCAGGCCCCCAAGGAGTGGAAGGGCGAGGGCGCTGACGCGTACACCAACGCCGTCTTCCCTCAGTCGGGCGCGGCCGCCCAGGTCGCGGCCAACGCGAATTCGATCGCGGACATCCTGCTCACCGCCGCCGTTGCGGGAGTGGCATTCTACGGAGCGATCGCTGCTTTCTTGATCCAGTTCATTCCCGCCATGGCCGCCGCGATCGCCGCGGGGGCGACCGTCGTCGGTGCCGTTCCGGCCGCGATCGCCGCCTTGGGTGAAGGGGTGGCCGGTTGGCTCGTCATAGCGGGCGCCGTGACTACTCTGCTGGGCGTGCTGGGTGACCAGGCCAAGGCCATGGCCGACCTGAAGAGCAATGCCAACGACAACAGTGCGTTTCCGAAGGGCCATTGGCCGGTGGGCACGGCCTGAGTGCCTGATGTGACGATATGAGGTGAGCCTGTGTACGGACCTCGCGTCGCCCTCTGGGCCGTCGGGGTGGCGTCATTCGCCTGGCTGATGCTCCCAGCCGTTACCGACTGGGCCATCGGCCTCCCCCCGCCCCCGCTGATCGCCGTCCTCTGCGCGCTGGCGATCCTCTGCCCGGGAACCGCTGAGTTCCTGGCGAGGCGGCATAAGGAGCAGTCCTGGTACGCCGGGAACTTCGCGTCGTTCGAGGACCTTCGTGGGTCCGTGGACCGCGCGGCCCTGCTGCGAATCCGGGAGACGAAGGGTCCGGCGCAAGCTCTCCGTGAGGTCAGGCGCCAGTACCCATCGCTCCCGCTCAAGGTGGCCGCTCGGCTGGTCAGGGAGCTGTGAGCCGCTCGAGCAGCGCTCGCTGAGCGGCAGGGCAGAACTCGTACGGCCGGGGCAGCCCGGTCCGTGCGAGCCCTGCCCTGCTCCAGGCCTGGCCGTAGCCCGCCATCCCTCCTCAGTCCACCGACGGCACCCACGCCGTCTGGACCAGCGACGCTCCGCCACGCCGGGAGACGAAGACGCCCCGCCCCGGGGGCAACGGACGGGCCTTGACCTGGCCCAGCAGCTCGCCTTCACCCGGTGAACCCGACAGCACGACCCCCTGTGCGCCCAGCTCCTTGAACCGCTGCATGAACGGCTCGTACGACGAGCGCCCCGCGCCGGCCGTCGTCCGCGCCACGATGATGTTGACGCCGGCGTCCCGCGCGTACGGCAGGTTGTCCACCAGCTCGGACATCGGGTTGCCGGACGAGGTGGCGACCAGGTCGTAGTCGTCCACCACGATGAAGGCCCGCGGCCCCGACCACCAACTCCGGTTGCGCAGCTGCTGCGGGGTGACGTCCGTCCCCGGGATGCGCTGGCTGATGAGGGTGTTCATGTCGGCGATGTACTTCTCGAAGGCGTTCTGCGTCGTGCCGTAGCCGACCAGATGAGGCTGCGGCACGACCTCCAGCAGACTGCGCCGGTAGTCGCCGACCACGAACAGCCCCTCCTCGGGGGCGTAGCGCTCGGTGATCTGCTTGATGAGCAGACGCAGCAGAGCCGTCTTGCCGGACTCCGACTCGCCGTAGATGGCGAAGAAGGGGTCGGTGTCGAAGTCGATGAAGACCGGCTCGAGGTTCATCTCGTCGATGCCGATCGCGATGCCTCGCTCCGGCTGCTCATGACCGGAGGGGATCTCCCGCACCGACAGAGTCCGCGGCAGCATCCTCACCTGCGGTGCGTGCGGACCGGGCCAGTTGTCCACCGATGCCCTGACGAACGCGGCGGTCGCTTCGGCCAGGTCGTCGGCGTTGCCCGATGTACCGTCGATACGCGGCAGACCGCCCAGGAAGTGCAGCTTCTCCGGGGTGAGGCCGCGGCCGGGGGTACCCACGGGCACATTCGCGGCGACCTTACGGTCGAGCTCGGAGTCCATCGGGTCACCGAGCCGTAGCTCCAGCCGGGCGAGGAACTGGTCCTTGAGCGCCGCTCGCATTTCCATATAGCGCGTGACCGTGACGATGAGGTGCACCCCGAGTCCCAGGCCGCGCGTGGCGATGTCGGCGACGATCGGCTCGAGCATCTCGTAGTCCGTCTTGAAGGACTGCCAGCCGTCGATCACCAAGAAGACGTCGCCCCATGGCTCACCCGGCAGCTGCCCGGAGGCACGAAGCTGACGGTAGGTACCGATGGAGTCGATGTTGTTGTCCCGGAAGAACTCCTCGCGCCGGTTCAGCACGCCGGTCACCTCGGCGATCGTGCGGCGGATCTTCTCCGGGTCCAGACGTGAGGCGACTCCGCCGACGTGCGGCAGCCCCTCGACCGCGATCATGCCGCCACCGCCGAAGTCCAGGCCGTAGAACTGGACCTCATGCGGGCTGTGGGTGAGCGCGAAGGATCCGAGCAGTGTGCGCACGGCGGTCGACTTACCGGACCGCGGACCGCCGACGATCAGCATATGGCCCTGTGCGCCGGAGAAGTCCCGGTAGAAGATCTCCCGCCGCTGTTCGAACGGCTTGTCCACCATGCCGATCGGTACGCACAGACCACCGCTGCGGGCATAGCCGCCGGCATGCAGACCGCGCTCCGGCGAGACGGCGAGCTGGGGCATCAGCTGGTCCAGGGACGACGCCTCGGTGAGCGGCGGCAGCCACACCTGATGTGCCGCCGGACCGCGTCCCTCCAGGTTGTTCACGATGACGTCCAGCACCGTGTCCGCCAGCGCGTCGTCCACCCGGTCGCGGTCCGCCGTGTACGTGAAAGCAGGGTCGGGCTCGGCGAAGTGGACCGGCACCGGGGCGGCACTGAACAGCACCGGACGGCGGTCGGTCGGGATGGGACCGCTGCCCACGACGGTTGACGTGGACGAACGGTAGGGCCCGGACACGTACGCCGCCTTGAAGCGGACCATCTCCTCGGTACCGAACTTCAGATACCCCGAACCGGGCACCGACGGCAGGTGATAGGCGTCCGGAACGCCGAGCGCCGTACGGGACTCGGCGGCGGAGAAGGTCCGCAGACCGATGCGGTACGACAGGTAGGTGTCCAGACCCCGCAGCCGGCCCTCTTCCAGGCGCTGAGAGGCCAGCAGCAGATGCACCCCGAGCGACCGGCCGATGCGGCCGATCTGGATGAACATCTCGATGAAGTCGGGCTTGGCCGTCAGCAGCTCGCTGAACTCGTCGATGACCAGGACCAGGGAGGCCAGTGGCTCCAGCGGGGTGCCCGCGGCGCGCGCTTTCTCGTAGTCGTGGATGTTGGCGTAGTTGCCCGCGGAGCGCAGCAGCTCCTGACGGCGCTGAAGCTCACCGGTGATCGAGTCGCGCATGCGGTCGACCAGCGTCAGATCGTCCGCGAGGTTGGTGATCACCGCGGCGACATGCGGCAGCTCCGCCATGCCCGAGAAGGTCGCACCGCCCTTGAAGTCCGCGAGGACGAAGTTGAGCGTCTCGGACGAGTGCGTAACCGCCAGGCCCAGCACCAGCGTCCGCAGCAGCTCCGACTTTCCTGAGCCGGTCGCGCCCACGCACAGGCCGTGCGGTCCCATGCCCTCTTGGGCCGCCTCCTTCAGGTCGAGCATGACCGGGGCCCCGCTCTCCCCGACCCCGATCGGTACGCGAAGCCGTTCCGCCGTCGAGCGCGGCCGCCAGGTGACCACGGGATCGATGGACGCCGCGTCGCCGAGGTTGAGCAGATCGGTGAACTCCAGGTTGGTCAGCAGCGGTTCATCATCCCCGCCGCCCGCCGAGACCCGCAGCGGAGCGAGCTGCCGCGCCAGCGCCTCGGCTCCGGCCAGCGACAAGGTGTCCGGAACGCCCTCGTACACGGCCGAGGCCGACTCCACCCGCAGCAGACCCGGCCGCACGATCAGCGACAGTCCGCCGCGCAGCTCGTCCAGGCCGCCACGGATGACCTCCAGCACCGTCACGCCCTGCAACCCCTCCTGGGCGGCCAGAAGCGAGTCGGGCGGCACCAGACCGCCGTCCAGGATCACCACCACATGCGGTGCGTCCAACAGCGGCTGCCCGTCCCGGTTGAACCGTGAACGGCCCTCCAGACGGTTCTTCAGCAGGTCCTCGACCTCGGCCAGATTGTCGCTGAACAGCCGCTTCGTGCCGGCTCCGTCCACCGACCCCGGCACCTGGGTGTGCGGCAGCCACTTGACCCAGTCCCACTCCTCCGTGGCACCCGCCGCGGCCACCACCGCGATCACCAGGTCCTCAGGCGAGTGCAGTGCGGCCAGGCTCGCCACCAGCGCCCGGCTCGTCTCCAGGGTCGTCCCCGGCTCGCCGGAGACCGTCATGTGGTAGAAGGCCCTCAGGCTGACGGCCATCGGCATGCCGTCCAGCGACCGGTGGACTGCCAGGAACTGCTGCATGGCGCCCGCCGACAGCGGCTCCAACTCTTCCACCGGGGCGGTTTCCGGCGCCACCAGCGGGGTCCACAGTTCCTGCGGCCCGAGCCCGATCCGCACCTGCACGAAGTCGTCGTCGGTGATCCGCCGCTCCCACAGCCGGCTGCCCTCCGCCACCAGCGACCACAGCTGCTCGGGGGAGGGGTGGAGAAAGAACTGCGCATCGCGCTGCGCGCGCGCCGTGCGCTGCACCCTCCGCCGGGTCTTCGCGAGGTACTTGAGATAGTCGCGGCGGCCCTCCACCGCCTCGCCCTGGGCGCCTTTGCGATACCGGATCGCCTGTGCGATGACCATCGATACGGTCGACAGCAACATCATCACGCCCATGATCTTCATGAACGGTGCCGAATTCGGCATGAAGAAGAAGACCACCGACGAGCCCATGCCGAGCATGGGCAGCAATTGCATCGCCATGCCTTCCCGATCGCCGCGAGGCAACTCGGGAGGGGATTCGAGTCGGAGTTCATCCGCGGGCATCTCGGGAGGAATCTCCCGAGGTGGACGTTTCACGATGATCTGGCTCATCGGCCTGTCTATCCCCCGATGCGGACTGAACAATTGAGGACCTGCTGAGGGCCCGCACGCACGCTCGCCGCGCGTCATTGCGGCACCTACCCGGCAACGAACCGATCCTACGTGTCGGGAAGACAATTGGCGCCCGGTAGGGTGACCTCTCGCACACTGTCAGACATGAACGCGTCCGGACGGAAGACGCGGCGAGACGCTAATGAGAGGGCCCCGCAGGTGAGTTCGACCACATCGACCGGTTTCAGCCGAGTGACGGTCGTCGCACCCGACAGCCGCATCGACGTCGCCCTCCCCGACGACATAGCCCTTGCGGACCTGTATCCGGAGATGCTCAGGCTGACCGGCCAGACCCAGCCCACGGGGACGCCGGTCGGCTACCACTTCGTGCGTCGCGACGGCACCGTCCTGGACGGCTCCCGCTCCCTCGCGGCGCAGCGCGTGCTGGACGGGGACGTGCTGTCCATGCGCCCCTTCGCACAGTCCCTGCCGCCCGTCGTACGCGACGACGTCTCCGACGCGATCGCCTCGACGGTGGCCGGTGACCACGCCCTGTGGAACGCCCGCTACCTGCGGGCCTGCGGACTCTTCGGCGGCGCGCTGCTCTTGATCTTCATGGGTTTCGTCCTGTGGTTCGCCGACCCGGTCAAGCACGACATGCATGGACTGCCCGGCGTCATCGCCGGTGGCGTCGGTCTGCTGCTCGCGGTCTTCGCCGGCGTACGGGCCCGGGTCTACGACGACCGGGCCTCCGCCATCGCCCTCGGCCTCGCGGCACTCCCGCACGTGATGATCGGTGGATCCGGGGTCCTGGCGCTGGAGGCGGGCGAGGGCATTGGCCGCCTCCAGTTCCTGCTCGGCTGTGTCGCCGTCCTGATCGTGTCGGTCGCTCTGGTCGCCGCCATGCCGTCCGGTGACGCTCCGTTCGTCGCCGCCGTCGTCCTCTCGGCCTTCGGCACGCTGGCCACCTTCTGCCAGATCATGACTGACACCAGCGCGGCGGGTACCGCGGCCGTCTGCGCGGCGGTCGCGATCGCCGCCATCGCGTTCCTTCCCGGCCTCTCCGCGCGCGCCGCCCGTCTGCCCATCGGATACGTCGCGCCCCGTGACGCCTCCCGCAACGACTACGGCGCTTCCGGCGGCGTCGACCTGGACAATCCCTCGTCCGCTGCCGCCCCCCGGCCGGTCGACGGCGAGCGGATCGCGGCCCAGGTCAAGCGTGGCCACGAACTTCTCCTCGGCCTGGTCGGCGGCTGTGCGGCGGTCGTCGTGGGTTCGTCGGCGGTGCTCGGCTTCTCCGACGGCACCTGGGCCCAACTGCTCGCCCTGGCGGCCGGACTGGCGATGCTGCTGCGTGCCCGGCTGTTCCGGTACACCTGGCAGGTCGCCTGTGTCCTGGCGTCCGGCGTCATCTCCCTCGCCCTCCTCATCCTGGGGCTCGCCCTCAACCCGCCGACGAGCGCCGTCATCGACATGCTCAGCGGCGACAGCGGCCCGCTGAACATCCGTACTGTCTGGCTCACCGCCTCCGTTGCCTTCGGCGCGCTGATCCTCATCGCGATCGCTCTGATCGTCCCGAAGAAGAGCGTGACGCCTTTCTGGGGCCGCTTCGGTGACCTGGTCGAGGGCGCGATGCTGCTGTCGATCACGCCGCTCGTGCTCGCAGTCCTGGACGTCTATGCGACGGCGCGTGGTCTGGTCAGCAAGTGACGCTCCCCGAGCGGTGAGGTAGCGGCCACCTGCCACGTGCCACCTGCCACGTACCACCTGCCACGGCCAAAGGCGCCCCGGTCACGTATCCCGTGACCGGGGCGCCTTCGCTTCGGCCTTCACCCGTGGGAAGTACCCCGAGCCGCCCGGATCCGGACGACGCGTGGAGCGCCTCTCCGATACGCCCTATGCCTGAGTTGTGCCCTGGAATCGCCAAGGTCGCCTTCTCGGCAATGAAGTTGGGCCGTACACCCTGCGCCACTAAGCTGGTGCCGACCGTCATCATGTACGCCGTAGGGGGGAATCCGATGAGCGAGGGGAGCCGGGTCCCGGCGAACGACGCCAGCGCGAGCAGGGCGCGCGGAGGCGGGTCGGACCTCAAGGTGGAGGCCGAGACGCTGGCGAGCTTCAAGAGCAGGATCGACAAGATCCTCATCGATCTCGAAGAGTCCCCGGCAGCCAAGAGCAAGATCAGCGACCAGACCGTCGCACACGCCGCCTTCGGCGCGGAATTCTCTGCCGCCGCCGACCTCGCGGGCGCCTATGAAAAGCTGCACGACCGCCTGGAGAAGTTCTCCAGGACGCTGGGGGACCAGCTCGAAGCCTTGGGCATGGCCGTCCAGATCTCGGACCGCGGCTACGAGAGCATCGATGCCGAACAGGCCGATCGGCTCCGTGCCATCCAGGACCGCACGGCCAAGTACTACGGCGAGAACGCGGACAACCGGGGTGCCGGGCACAACGAGGACCAGGCACGGAAGACCGGCACGGGCGAGTCCGGCACCGCCGATTCGAACTTCAAATAGGGGGAGACATGGGGAACGGGGAGTTCGACGGTCTGTCGGTGGAGAATCTGCGGGCCATGCTGGCCAACGCGGACCCCGACAAACTGACCGCCGCCGGCACCGCCCTGGGCGACGCGGGCCCGAAGATCCTCGACATCGGCTCGGACTTGCGCCGTCATGTGTCCCGCGTGGACTGGACCGGCGAAGGGGGGTCTGCCTTCCGCGAATGGGCCCACGACTTCGCCCTGGAAGTCATGCGCTTCGGTCAGTTCACCTCCACGGTCGGCCAACATGTGGCCCAGGCCGGCCAGGCCCTCTCCGAGACCAAGTCGGCCATGCCCGAGGCCAGGGCCCCGGGCCCCAGGGCAGCCCACGAGGACCCGGCAGCACAGGACGCGGAGCGGCGCGAGACCGAAGAAGCCCGGCACCAGATGGAGCGCCTCTCCTCGGCTTACCGGGCGGCGCAGGAGACGATGGCGGCGGAGCAGGAACCGCAGTTCAAGACGCTCCCTTTCAACGATGGCCAAGTCCGAGATGCCGGACGGAGATACGACTCCGGCACTGCGACAGGGACAGCACCTCATTCGGCAACAGGCGTGAGCCACTCGCCGCAGACGGAAACCGACATTCCTGCGGCATCACAGCAGGTGGATTCGGAGCCGAGTCATCACCAAGCGACGGGTACCCATATCGACTCGACCGCCACCCTCCACGATCCAGAGGTCAAGACGCCACCTCGTACTCCGATGCCGCCTGCGGACCAGCCCAGGCAACCAGGCCCCGTCGTGATGCCATCACCCCCGATTGGGCCGTCCACAGCGCCCCCTCGACCCAGCGCGCCCGTGACGGGGAAGAGCATCTCTCGCCTCCCCGTGACCGAACGTGTAACAGGACCTGGAGGCGCGCCTCCGCGTCGCCCGCTCACGCCGCGGGGGCCGGTCGAGAACGATGTTGTGGGAGGACAGCAGCGGCGCCTCGGCCCTTCCCCACGCCTTCCGCGTGCAATGGTGGTGGGGGAGGAGAGCGGTCAGATGTCCCGCGGCCCCGGGGGTGGTGTCGGCCACCCCATGGCGCGGACGACCGGTGTGCCAGGGACCGAAGGCGTGGCTTCAGGGCGTCGGTTGGCCTCGGAGCCCGGAGGACCGGTGAGTGGGCCACGTACGTCGAACCCCGGTATCACCAGCACGCCTCAGCGTGGAGTCGCCATCGGCGAGGAGAACGGATCTCACACACGTGGGCCCGTGTCAGGAGCGGCGCCTTCTGGCGGCTCAGGTAGTGCGGCAAGTGATCCTTCCAGGGAGTCGGGCAGAGGACGCAGGGTAGCCTCCGAGCCAGGGGGGTCGATCGCGGATCCTCGTTCGTCCTTTGGAAGAGGGGCCGCATTCACCCGTGGGGGTACCGGGCTCGTTCGGTCGGGTCAGGCCGAAGGACAAGAGCCTTCCGCCTCTGGGGCCTCTGGCACCGGCCGTCGCGGTCCCGGGCCCGAGAGTCGGCAAGGACATGCAGTCGTTGATCAGGGAGCCTGGGAGCTAGGGCGCCAGGACGCATTGCCTCCCGTCATTGAATAGTCGGCACTTGAAGTCTCAGGAGATTTCGCAGGGATGTCAGTCTTGTCCAGTGGAAACAAGAGGCGCTCAGTGCGTGGGTTGACGCTACTTGCGGCACTCATCACGTGCATGGGAAGTTTTACATCCCCAGCGATCGCTCAAGACATACGTTCGCGTCAGTGGTACCTCGATGCAATGGGGGCCGACCAGATGTGGCGAACAAGCACAGGCAAAGGTGTCACCGTTGCCGTGCTGGACACCGGGGTTGATGACTCGCTTCCTGAGTTGCGTGGTCAAGTTCTGGAGGGCAAGAACTTTTCACACGAGCCGAAAGGAGCGAACGTCGATACCAGTGGCCACGGCACGGACATGGCGGCGGTTATTGCGGGGACAGGACGTTCTGGTGGGATCCAAGGACTAGCGCCTGGTGCGAAGGTGCTTCCAGTGAAGACCAGTTCGGGGCATCTCGGGATCGGCGATGCAACGCCGGCCTATCTCAAGGCGATGCGCTATGCCGTGAAGCGGGGGGCGCGTGTCATCAACCTCTCGGAGACCATTACGAGTTCACTGACAGATGATGCGAGAAAGCGCCTCCAGGATGGCTTGGATGAGATAAATTCAAGCGGTGCCATTATATTCGCAGGCGTGGGAAATGACGGTAAGTCTTCCAATGTTGCAGGCTATCCATCTAGTCTTCCAGGGGCTGTAGCAGTAGCTGCTGTGAATCAGAGCGGAGCGGTTTCGAAGTTTTCGACCTATGGTCCGCAAGTGGCTCTCGCCGCCCCTGGCGAGGGTATTCCTGGGCATTGCCAGGACGGGGGAGGCTGGTGTGAGCAGTCGGGTACCAGTTATGCCACTGCCATCGTCTCGGCGTCAGCCGCCCTTATCTGGTCCGCCCATCCGAAATGGACGGCCAACCAGGTTCTGCGCGTAATGATGCAAACGACGAGCAAGCCCAAAGGCAGGGTCCCCAGCGAGTACATCGGCTACGGCATCATCCGTCCTGGCCAGGTCCTGCTCGACGGCAAGGGAGACCCGGGCGCAGCGGACGTCAATCCGCTCTTTCCCAAGTACGTGCCAGGGAAGGAGTCCTCCGTATCTCCGTCTGCCCCTTCGAAGTCCGACACCGCCTCGCCCATCCCGAATGCCCAGGCCGACAAACCCGGTTCGTCGGCAGACGGTGATGACGGAGATGGCAACACGCTTATCTACGTTGGAGTCGGAGTTGCCGCAGTCCTCGCCCTGGGCGGTGGAGGGCTTGTCTGGGCGCGCAAGCGGAGGCAGGTATAAGGAGTGACAGGATATGGCACGGGACTAGGCGTGAATCGTAACGCGGCGACGGAGCGGGTGTACCGAACCTCGGACGGCGATGTGTAATGAGTCTTATGGATCCCCCAGTTTACGAAGCGTACCTTACCCGCACTCCTCTTCAGCTATTGCTCGGGGTAGGTTGGAAGCGCGTGTTGATGCTTCGAGTCGATCAGGCGGGTGTAACCCTTGGCGGTATTCCAAAGCATACCGCGTTTGTCCCATGGCAAGACATCATTTCCGTAGTGATTTGGCGTAGGTATCTGCGGGATGTAACCGTTCTGGGTAATGCGCGGCTGTTCACGCCGAAAAGTGAATGGACCGACTTCATCGGCGTGCGCCGACACCATGGAGCACAGCCTCTTCCCGGCACAAACAGCAAGCTGCGGCCGGAGCAGACTTCGAAGCTCGCTCCTCACATCGAACACGATCTCTTCCTCGCAAGTCGTGCGATTCGACTTTGGCGACTTGATCCTGAGCGCCTGCGGGCTGCTGTGAGTTCTTTTTCTCCTAACACTCCGGTCCACGATGAACGGCATCTGCGTTAGGGGACAGTTAACGCTTTCTATGGCGCGGGGGAAGGGACCAGAGGGTGGTCAATCAGGGCGAGCTGAAAATTACCAAGGAAGCCGAGGAGCGGATAACAAGAAGCCTGCGATCGGCATTGCAGGGTTTGGAGGGAGCTGGAAAAGGCAAAGGTGTTGCTCAGTCTGGCAGCCTTAGCAACATGAGCTTGTCGGCAGCAGAAGCCAGCGGCGATGGACTTGCCAGCACTTTTACGGACTTCTGCGAGTTCTGGCAGCTGGGCATCAACATGCTGGAGAGTACAGCCAACTCTCTCGGCTCCCAGTTGAGTCAGGCGGCAGGTGTCCTGTGGGATGAGGACCGGAGTCGGGCGGGGGTGCTCAGAGCTGCCCTGGGCGCAGCGAGAGGCGTAGCCGGGGTCGGGGCAAGCGGCATTCTCGGTAGCTTTGGGGGCCCTTCCGGCACATCGGATTACACCACCCAGCCCTATCCGCAGAGCGGCCCGGGAATCGATTCCGGGGATGACATCAAGACCGTGAAGTCGTCGATCTTGGATTACATCACGACCGACGGCAAGGGGGCTGGTCGAAATGCAGGCCAGGGGAACGCTGATGGGGGCGGAAACTGATGCCGGGGAACGACCCTACGTCGACCGCTGTGGACCCGGCCGCAAGGAACGCCGGCCTGGCCAATGCCTGGGTTGAGAAGGCTTTGGGGTGGGGTACGGGCGAGCTGGAGCTAGGGCAGACCGAGGAGCCGAAAGAGCTGATCCACGGCGATGCGGCCAAACTTCGGTCGAACGCTGCACAGTTGAGGGGCTTGGCGAAGGGGCTCGCTGATGTGGGTGAGGGGCTGCGGAAGCTGAACTCCCACGAGATCAAAGGGGAAACGGCTGACGCCTTCCGCAAGAGAGTCTCTGCCGAGCCGAAGAAGTGGTTTCAGATCGCGCACGCATGTGAGCAAGCGAGTGGGGCGCTGACCGATGTCGCTCACACCGTGGAATGGGCGCAACGCCAGGCCCGGGAAGCAATCGACACCTATGGTCGAGGCAAGCGTGCTTCGGAGCGGGCCCGCGAAGCCCATAATGCCAAAGTGGATGCCTACAATAAGGCAGTCGAGGATTACAACAGCAAGCCCGCCACTGACGATACCGAGTGCGCCGCGCCCCCTAAGGCTCCTGGCGCTTTCAAAGACCCGGGCGCTGAGGACATGGAGACGGCCCGAGAGATCCTCGCCGAGGCCCGTCGTCAGCGTGAGGCGGCACGCGACAGGGCGCAGACGAAGGTCACTAACACGTACGACGAGCACCAGGCGAGGTCTTCAGGGAGCGGAACGACCGAACTGGATTTCTTGGAACGTATCAAGAGCAGTGAAGAGTACCAGAAGTCCCAGGAGTTTAGAGAGGGGTACCGAAAGCTCAAGAGGCTCCCGCAGGTATGGACCGGCATTACGGCCGGCATGGCCCTTTGGCGGCGGTTCGGTAATGAGAATGCTGCCTTGGATTGGCTGAAGAGGACAAAATGGCTCGACTCGAAACTGGGGTCGATCGCAAACAGCGGTGGCAGGCTTTCGAGGGTCGCTGGCGCCGGTGTCAGGGCGTCTGGCCTCGCCGGGCAGGCAACTAAGGCTCTGCTGCCATTTACCATTGCCGCAGGACTGAAGCAAGCTATAAACCCCGACCACGAAGGCGGTCGCGGGTTGGCAGATCGCATTGCGGGTGGGGCGCAGGCGCTAGGCGGGGCGGCCGCACTGAGCGAAGTAGCAATTGGCAGCGGCACTCTTGTGGCGGCGGAGGCCACACTTGCCGCCGTACCGGTTGCGGGCTGGGCCGTCCTGGGGGCCACCGGGGCGTACTTTGCAGGCAGCTATATCTACGACAAGTGGGGCGATGATATCGCCGCAGGGGCCAAATCGGCCTGGAATGCGACATCGCATGCTGTGACAAACACCGTAGATAAGACAGTGGACGCGACAGTGAATGCCGCACTTCACCCCTCTGGCGCTGTGAAAGCTGCCGAGCACGTCGTGGACGGCACAGTCAACTCGGTTAAGAAGCTGAAGTTCTGGTGAGGAAGAAAGAGGTCGGCTCCGTGCCACAGCAGTACGAAGGCGGCATGACGCTCGAGGACGTCCGCCAGGGGCTGGGCAAGACCCTGGCTGAAGAGGGTTCGCGGGCATTGCTGCGGCTGACCGACGAAGAGCTTGCAGCGCTGAATCCAGCTGCTGCTGAGAGCTCGATCGTGGCCGCTCCTCACCTGGAGGGTATGTCAGCTCAGGAGCGCGAGTGGGTGCTTGCAACCGCGCTGCGGTCGTTGGTGTCGAGGGACCTCGTGGAGATCGCCAACGCCGCTGAACTCGATGTGGCCTTGGAGGAGAAGCATGACTCCGCCGAGGTGGAGTTGGACATGCGCCTTTCCCCGGACCTGGAGCTGGCGCTTGCCTTGCGTGGGACGGCCGAGCGGGTCCTGGTCGTGGAGCGGACCACGTCTGCGGGCACCGAGTACGTCTATGTCTACCTGCACACCCCTGAACTGCTGTTGGTCGAGCAGGTCACCGGCGGCGGTATGCATTCGTTGAGCCTTGTGGCCACGGTTCAGGAGGCAGTGGAGACCGTCCGCCGGTTGGTCGACCCACAGGAGGTTGCCGGACACGATGGTCGTCCTCAGGAACTCGATCCGCGGGCTCTGGAGCGCGACGCGATTGATCCACCACTGAAGCATGTCATCGACAACGCTCTCGTTGTCGGCCAGTTGGTTCTGCTCGCTGAAACTCCTGGACCGTTGCTCATGACGTACGCCACTGCCGAGGAGCTGTGGGTGGTGAATGTCGACGCACCCGACGCCCCCACAGGTGTTACGGCGCGGAGCATCGGGCGGCAGACGCTCGTTGACCACATCGCCCGAATGATGGCTTTTCCGGTGTGACCCCGCCGCTCCCCAGCCGTGGCGTTCCAGTTGCCCCCAGGGTGGGCGTGATCCGAGCTTCGGCTGG
>NZ_JAAAYH010000450.1:0-7079 GCF_018035285.1 Streptomyces sp. MK37H
GGACCGTACGCGTGCGCGGCGGGCTCGCGGTCGTACGGGCGTCCGATGAGCGTGCGGCCGTACCGGTGTGCCGTGAGCGTGAGGCCGTACGCGTGCGCGGCGGGCTCGCGGTCGTACCGGCGGTATCCACAGCCATACGGGTGAGGCCCCACAGCGCATGAGAGGCTGTCCCGCACCCAGCCAACCCACCAGGACCGGCGATCCAACGTGAGCTCCTCCCCCTCGGCCCTTCCGCGGCAGCGGCAGGCACGGCAGCCGTCCGCACGGCAGTCGGCCCAGGGCGTCTACCGCCTGCTCCGTCAGCGGCCGGAGCCAGGTGCCCTTCCTGTCCTGGACGCACGGCAGCGCGCTGTGGTTGAGCACCGGGGCGGTCCTTTGCTGGTGCTCGCCGGGCCCGGCACGGGCAAGACCACGACGCTCGTGGAGGCGGTGGCCCGCCGGGTGCGCGAGGGCGCCGACCCCGAGCGGCTCCTGGTGCTCACCTTCAGCCGTAAGGCGGCCGTCGAACTGCGCGACCGCATGTCCGCGCGCCTGGGCGGCGCGAGCGCCCCGCGGGCCACGACCTTCCACTCCTATTGCTACGCACTGGTGCGCGCCCATCAGGACGTCGACCTCTTCGTCGATCCGTTGCGGCTGCTCTCCGGACCCGAACAGGACGTCGTCGTCAGGGAGTTGCTCGCCGGTCAGGCCGAGCTGGCGAGCGAGGGCCGGGCCTTCGTCCGCTGGCCGGACGACCTGCGCGCCTGCCTGACCACGCGGGGCTTCGCCGACGAGGTGCGCGCGGTGCTGGCCCGCAGTCGGGAGCTGGGCCTCGGCCCACGGTCGCTGGGGGAGTTCGCCGAGCGCACCGGGCGCCCCGACTGGTCCGCCGCGGCCGGCTTCCTCGCCGAGTACCTCGACGTCCTGGACGCCCAGGGGGTGCTGGACTACGCGGAGCTGGTGCACCGCGCGGTGCTGCTGGCCGGGCGGCCGGAGGTCGCGGCCGAGCTGGCGGGGCGGTACGACGCCGTGTTCGTCGACGAGTACCAGGACACCGACGTGGCCCAGGGGCGGCTGCTGCGGGCGCTCGCGGGCGACGGCAGGACCCTGCTCGCCTTCGGTGACCCCGATCAGTCGATCTACGCCTTCCGCGGCGCCGACGTGGGCGGCATCCTCCGCTTCCGCGAGGACTTCCCGCGGGCGGACGGGCGGCCCGCCGACATGGAGGTCCTCACCGTCTCCCGACGCTCGGGGGCCGCGCTGCTCGCGGCCACCCGGCAGATCACCGGCCGGATGCCGCTCACCCGGCTGCCCGCGCGAGCCGTAAGGGCGCACCGGGAGCTCGCGGCCACCCGCGACGGCGGCCGCGTCGAGGCGTACACGTACCCGACCGCGGGCGCCGAGCTCGACAATGTGGCCGACATCCTGCGCCGCGCCCATCTGGAGGACGGGGTGCCTTGGCGCGAGATGGCCGTCCTGGTGCGCGCCGGAGGGCGCTCGATCCCGGGTGTGCGCCGGGCGCTCACCTCGGCCGGAGTCCCCGTCGAGGTGGACGGCGATGAGATCCCGCTGCGCCATGAGCCCGCCGTGGCCCCCTTGCTGACGGCGCTGCGGGCCGCCGCCACGGCCGCGCTTCCGGACAGCGGCGGGCTGTCCGCGGTCCTCGGCGTCGAGACCGCCCTGACCCTGCTCGCCTCGCCCCTCGGCGGTATGGACGCCGCCGATCTGCGCCGCCTGGGCCGTGCGCTGCGTGAGGAGGAGCGATCGGCCGGGCGGGCGGTGCCGCGCCCCTCCGACGTCCTGCTCGCCGAGGCGCTCGCCGAGCCGGAGCGGCTGGCCGTCCACGACCCGGCGTACGCGCGCGGCGCCCAGAACCTCGGGCGGCTGCTGCGCACGGCCCGGGAGGCGCTGGCCCGGGGCGGCACCGCCGAACAGGCGCTGTGGGGGCTGTGGGACGGCACCCCCTGGCCCGGCCGACTGGAGCGGGCGGCGCAGCGCGGCGGCACCGCCGGGCGGAACGCGGACCGCGACCTGGACGCGGTGTGCGCGCTGTTCGAGACCGCCGCGCGCGCCGAGGAGCGCACCGGCGGCCGCGGCGCCCTCAACTTCCTGGAGGAGATCGACGCCCAGGACATAGCGGCCGACACCCTCTCCCGCCGGATGGTCCGCCCCGACGCCGTACGGCTGATGACCGCTCACCGCTCCAAGGGGCTCGAATGGGCCCTGGTGGTCGTCGCCGGGGTGCAGGAGGGGCTGTGGCCCGATCTGCGGCGGCGCGGCTCGCTCCTGGAGGCCGACCGGATCGGCCGGGACGGGCTGGCCGAGCCGCTGCCGCCGGGCGCGCTGCTGGCCGAGGAGCGGCGGCTGTTCTATGTGGCGGCGACGCGCGCCAAGGAGCGGCTCGTGGTCACCGCCGTCAAGGCTGCCTCCGAGGACGGGGACCAGCCCTCCCGCTTCCTGGCCGAACTGGGCGTTCCGCCCATCGACGTCACCCACCGGCCGCGCCGCCCGCTGTCCGTCGCCGCGCTCGTCGCCGAGCTGCGCGCCACCACCGTCGACCCGGACGCCTCGGAGGCGCTCCGGGACGCCGCCGCGCGCCGCCTGGCACGGCTGGCGGCGCTGCGCGACGAGGAGGGCCGTCCGCTGGTCCCGGCCGCCCACCCCTACCGCTGGTGGGGGCTGTACGAGCCGACGCACAGCGAGGTTCCGCTGCGCGACCGGGACCGGCCCGTGGCGCTGTCCGGCAGCGCGCTCGACCAGCTCGTGAACACCTGCTCGCTCCAGTGGTTCCTGGGGCGCGAGGTGAAGGCGGACGCGCCCTCGACGGCCGCTCAGGGCTTCGGCAACGTCGTGCACGTCCTGGCCGACGAGGTCGCCTCCGGCCGTACCCCGGCCGATCTCGCGGTCCTCATGGAGCGCCTGGACTCCGTATGGGACGCGCTCGCCTTCGACGCCCCCTGGAAGTCACGCCAGGAGAAGGAGCAGGCACGGGCGGCCCTGGAGCGCTTTCTGCAGTGGCATGTGATGGAGCGCGGCGGCCGCACCCCGGTCGCCACCGAGCACTCCTTCGACGTCACGCTCGAAGCCGACGTCTATAAGGTGCGCATCCGCGGCAGCATGGACCGCGTCGAGACGGACGCGCAGGGGCGCGCCTATGTGGTCGACTTCAAGACCGGTAAGCAGGCCGTGACCCGCGGCGATGTCGAGCACCACCCCCAGCTGGCGGTCTATCAGCTGGCGGTACGCGAGGGCGCCGTGGACGACGTCTTCGACGGCGGGCGCCCCGAGCCGGGCGGCGCGGAGCTCGTCCAGCTGCGGCAGGGCGCCGCCAAGAAGGACGGCGGCGACGACGTCCCCAAGGTCCAGGCCCAGGAGCCGCCGGACGGGGAGTGGGTCGGGCAGCTGCTCGCCACCGCGGCCGGGCGCGTCCTGGACGAGCGGTTCACCCCGAGCACCGGCGACCACTGCGAGCGCTGCGCCTTCCGGGGCGCGTGCAGCGCGCGGGCGGAGGGGCGCCATGTGGTCGAGTGACGCTGTCGCGTACGGGGCTGGGGCGGCGCGGCACCGGGCTGACGCCATGGCCCGTCAAGCCGTGACTCCGGGGCGCCCGTCGACCGGCGCGGCGGGGCGTGTCGGTGGGCACCGATAGCCTCACTGGAGTGTCAGCCCGCATCACCGATCCCGAGGAGCTCAAGGAACTCCTCGGGATCCCGTTCACCCCGGAGCAGGTGGCGTGCATCACCGCACCGCCCGCCCCGCAGGTGATCGTCGCCGGGGCGGGCTCAGGCAAGACCACGGTGATGGCCGCCCGCGTCGTCTGGCTGGTCGGCACCGGCCAGGTCGCGCCCGACCGGGTGCTCGGCCTCACCTTCACCAACAAGGCCGCCGGAGAGCTGGCGGAGCGCGTCCGTAAGGCCCTCGTCACGGCGGGCATCGTGGACCCGGACCCGGGCGCCACCGAGGAGGCCCCGGGCGAGCCCGTCATCTCCACGTACCACGCCTTCGCCGGACAGTTGCTCAAGGACCACGGGCTGCGCGTCGGCATCGAGCCGAGCGCCCGGCTGCTCGCCGACGCCACCCGCTTCCAGCTCGCCGCGCGCGTCCTGCGCTCCGCCCCCGGCCCGTATCCGGCGCTCACCCGCCCCTTCTCCGACCTGGTCACCGATCTGCTCGCGCTCGACGCCGAGCTCGCCGAGCACCTCGTCCCCACCGGGCGGCTGCGCGCGTACGACACCGAGCTGCTGCGGACGCTGGAGGGCACGCGGCTCACCAACGAGGCGCTGCGCAAGGTGCCCGAGGCCGCCCGCGCCCGCCAGGAGCTGCTGGGTCTGGTCGAGGCGTACCGCGAGGAGAAGCGCCGCCGCGATCTGCTCGACTTCGGCGACCAGATCGCCCATTCGGCCACCCTGGCCCTGGACCACCCGGAGGTCGGCCGGATCCTGCGCGAGCAGTTCGCGGTCGTGCTGCTGGACGAGTACCAGGACACCTCGGTCGCCCAGCGGCTGCTGCTGTCCGGTCTCTTCGGCGGCGGCACCGGACACCCCGTCACCGCCGTCGGCGACCCCTGTCAGGCCATCTATGGCTGGCGCGGCGCCTCCGTGGCCAACCTGGACGACTTCCCCCAGCACTTCCCGCACGCCGACGGCCGCCCGGCCGAGCGCTTCGCGCTCAGCGAGAACCGGCGCAGCGGCGGCCGCCTCCTGGACCTCGCCAACGGGCTGGCCGCTCCGCTGCGCGCGATGCACGAGGGCGTCGAGGCGCTGCGTCCCGCGCCCGGCGCCGAGCGGGACGGAGCGGTGCGCTGTGCGCTGCTGCCCACCCACGCCGAGGAGCTGGCCTGGCTCGCCGACTCCATCGCCCACCTGGTGCGCACCGGCACCCCGCCCGGTGAGATCGCGGTGCTGTGCCGTACGGCGGGTGATTTCGCGCAGATTCAGGGCGCGTTGGTGGAGCGGGACATTCCGGTGGAGGTGGTGGGCCTGTCGGGGTTGCTGCATCTGCCGGAGGTCGCCGATCTGGTGGCGGTCTGCGAAGTCCTCCAGGACCCGGGGGCCAACGCCGCGCTGGTCCGTCTGCTCACCGGGCCGCGCTGGCGGATCGGCCCCCGCGACCTCGCGCTGCTCGGCCGCCGCGCCCGCGCGGTGGTCTCTTACGGCGGGCCGGACGGGGCGGAGGACGATCCGGACCGACGGCTCGCCGAGGCCGTCGAGGGCATCGACCCCGCCGAGGTGATCTCCCTCGCCGACGCTCTCGACACCTTCCTGGAGGCGGGCGGCGGCCCGGACGACGGGCTGCCCTTCTCGGCCGAGGCACGCGTCCGGTTCGCCCGGCTCGCCGCCGAACTCCGCGAGCTGCGCCGCTCGCTGGCCGATCCGCTGATGGACGTCCTGCACCGGGTCCTGGCCACCACGGGGCTCGAGGTCGAGCTGTCCGCCTCACCACACGCCCTGGCCGCGCGCCGCCGCGAGACCCTCGGCAACTTCCTGGACGTCGCGGCCGCCTTCGCGGGCCGGGAGGGCGGCGCGGCCGTGGACGGCCAGGCCACCCTGCAGGGCTTCCTCGGCTTCCTGCGCACCGCCGCGCAGTACGAGAAGGGGCTCGACAACGCCCTGCCCGGCGGCGAGAACACGGTCAAGGTGCTCACCGCCCACAAGGCCAAGGGGCTGGAGTGGGATGTGGTGGCGGTGCCGGGGCTGGTCGCCAAGCAGTTCCCGAGCGAACAGTCCCGCGAGTCCTGGACGGCGAACGCCAAGGTGCTGCCGCACGAGCTGCGCGGGGACGCGCGGACCCTCCCGGACGTCACCGCCTGGGACAGCAAGGGGATCGCCGCCTTCAAGGACGCCATGAAGGGGCATCAGCGGACCGAGGAGCTGCGGCTGGGCTATGTGACCTTCACCCGGCCGCGCTCGCTGCTGCTGGGCTCCGGGCACTGGTGGGGCCCCACCCAGAAGCGTCCGCGCGGCCCGTCGGGCTTCCTGGACGCGCTGCGCGAGTACTGCGAGGCGGGGTACGGCGAGATCGAGGCATGGGCCGAACCGCCGGAGGAGGGCGCGGAGAACCCGGCCCTGCGGGAGTCGGCGGCCGACCGGGCCTGGCCGCTTCCACTGGACCCGGCCGCGCTGCGCCACCGGCGCCGCGCAGCCGATGTGGTGCTCGCCCATCTGGCGCGTATCGAGACGGCGGGGGAGGAGCCGACCGCGTCTGCCGAGGGGCACCCCCAGGCGGACGGGGACCTCTTTCCGGAGCCCCCGGAGGAGCTTGAACCCCCGGAGGACCCGGAGTGGCCCGAGCCTCCGGAGGATCCTTACGGTTCGTACGAGGATGAGCTGCACGACGACGCGCCGCCCCCCGACCCTTCCGGCACGCCGCAACCTGGCGCACCGGAACCCGATGTGCCCGAAATCACGTCAGAACCGGCCGAGGGCGAGCTGGCGCCCGAGGAGGCCCGGCTGGTCGGCTCCTGGGACCGCGATCTGGACGCGCTCGCCGGGGAGCTGCGCCGGGCCCGCGAGACCGTGCACGAGGTGCCCCTGCCGGGCACGCTCACCGCGTCCCAGCTGCTGCGCCTCGCCGCCGACCCGGACGGCTTCGCACGGGAGCTGGCCCGCCCCATGCCCCGGCCGCCGCGCCCCGCCGCGCGGCGCGGCACCCGCTTCCACGCCTGGGTCGAATCGCGCTTCGAGGCGCTGCCGCTGCCCTTCCTCGGCCCGGACGAGCTGCCGGGCGGCGAGGACGACGAGGCGGAGATCGCCGACGAGCGGGACCTGACCGCGCTCAAGGAGGCGTTCGCCCGCACGCCGTACGCCCGTCGTACTCCTTACCGCGTGGAGGTGCCGGTCCAGCTGACCCTGGCGGGCCGCACCATCCGCGGCCGGATCGACGCGGTGTACCGCGAGTCCGGTACCGGCCCCGACGACGGCCCGCGCTACGAGATCGTCGACTGGAAGACCGGCCGCTCCCAGGACGCCGACCCGCTCCAGCTGGCCATCTACCGCGTCGCCTGGGCCGAACAGCACGGACTGCCCCTGTCAGCGGTCACGGCGGCCTTCGTGTACGTACGCAGCGGTGAGGTGGTCCGCCCCGCCGGACTGCCCGGCCGG
>NZ_JAAAYH010000451.1:0-7072 GCF_018035285.1 Streptomyces sp. MK37H
CGATCTGCGCCTGGAGGTCGCGCTCAACGGCCACACGATCTCCCGCCCGCCCTTCTCCGCCATGTACTGGACCCCGGCCCAGCAGCTCGCCCATCTCACGGTGAACGGCGCCTCGCTGCGCACCGGCGACCTCTTCGCCTCCGGCACGGTCAGCGGTCCGCGCCCGGACGAGCTCGGCTGTCTCCTCGAACTCACCTGGGGCGGCCGCCAACCCCTGCGGCTCCCCGACGGCGCCCGCACCTTCCTGGAGGACGGCGACGAGGTGACCGTCAGGGCCTGGGCGCCGGGCCCGCAGGGGACCCGTGTCGGCCTGGGCGAGGTGACCGGCCAGGTCGTCCCGGCCACGCCCTGACGCGACTGCTAATTTGTCGTGCTCCTGCCCTGACGATCCCGGACGACCGAGGAGAAGCACGTGAAGAAGGCAGTGAGCATCGCCGGCACGGTGGCGGCGGCCGCCCTGCTGCTGACCGCATGCGGCAGTGACGGTGGCGACGACAAGAAGGACACATCCAAGGACCCCTCCTCCGCGTCGAGCGCCCCGGCGGAGGGGGGCGCGGGCACGAAGGTCTCCGGCACCTATGTGGCGAAGGCCGGTGACGGGGCCGCCATCCTGTCCATCAGCGGCAAGAAGGCCGTTCTGATGGCCGACAAGCACATCTGCAACGGCGAGTACGCCGACATGGGCGGGAAGATGCTCATGCTCAAGTGCGCCGACGGCAACACCGACCGCAGCGCGGGCAAGGTCACCGCGAGCGCGGACGGCAAGACCCTCACGGTCGACTGGGACGCGCTCGCCAAGAATGACACCTTCATCAAGGCGACCTCGCCCAGCGACCTCCCCTCGGGCCTGCCGACGTCGCTGCCCTCCGGCCTCCCGACCGATGTGCCGACCGACCTCCCGACCGGCTGAACCACGGCGCCGGACCCTCTCCGGCACCCCGGGCCCCTGGCGCGCAGGCGCGCCGGGGGCCCGCCGCGCACAGTGGCAGATCTTGCCGCCGCGGACACGAAACCGCAGGCGGAAGCGGTAGGAAAGCCGCCGTCAGGTGGCGCAATACTTCGGCAACACCATCGGCCCGGCCCCGTCGGTATGGTCCCGATACGACCCCACCGACCAGCGAATCCCCGGAGCCGGCCGATGCCAGCCGAACGCCCCCGCGAGCACGCCCCGCCGGTCGCCGCCGCGCGCCGCCGCCGGCTCCGTGCCGACCGGGCACGGCAACTCGCCGACCTGCTCCGCCACCAGGTCCTCACCGGCGGCTTCCCCGGGGGCGTGCTCCCCCTGGAGGACGCGCTCGGCCAGGACTACGGCGCCTCCCGCAACACCGTGCGCCAGGCGCTCGACCTGCTGCGCTCCGAGCGCCTGGTGGAGCGGCAGCCCGGGGTGGGCACGGTCGTGGTCGCGGAGAAGTACCTACACGGCCTGGACCGGCTGATGGGCCTGGCCGAGACCCTTCACGAGCACGGCCGGGTCACCAATGAGGTGCGCACCGTCGGCCCCGTCCCGGCGCCCGCCTGCGTCGCGGACCGGCTGGGCGTCCCCGCCCGTTCCGATGTCCTCTACGTCGAGCGGCTGCGCCGGCTCGGCGGGCTCCCGCTCTCCCTCGACCTCACCTACCTCCCGATGGACATCGGCGCCGACCTCATCGGCGCCGACCTGGAGAACACCGATGTCTTCCGGCTGATCGAGAAGATCACCGGACAGCCCCTGGGCACCGCCGAGATCACCCTTGAGGCCGTCAACGCCGACGCCCACTCGGCCGCCGTTCTGCAGGCCCCGCGCCGTGCCGCGGTCCTGATGCTGGAGCGGCTCACCCATCTGTGCGATGGACGCCCGGTGGACCTGGAGTTCATCCGGTTCCGCGGCGACCGGATCACCATGAGCGGCCAGTTGCGCCGCACCGCCTGAGACCCACCCACCACACCCTCTGCCCCTTCACGCCCTTCCCTGGAGACAGCCATGCCTCTGGCGCCCCAGCGTGCCGATGTGCCGGTGACGATCGACGAGTCCAAGTGCATCGACGGCTGCACCCTGTGCGTGGACATGTGCCCCCTCGACTCCCTCGCGATCCACCCCGACAGCGGTAAGGCGTACATGCACGTCGACGAGTGCTGGTACTGCGGCCCGTGCGCCGCCCGCTGTCCCACCGGCGCGGTCACGGTCAACATGCCCTATCTCCTGAGGTGAAAGGCCCCTCGATGCAGCGCACGACCCTCCCGTCGGCCCTCGCCGCCGGCGCCCTGCTGCTGTCCCTCACCGGCTGCGGCGGCGACGCGGACGCGGACGGCAAGACCGTGACCGTCACCGTCGGCTACCAGTCCAAGACCATCAACACCGTGACCGCGGGCACCCTGCTGCGCTCGCTCGGCGCCTTCGAACGCGAGCTGCGCGCCCTGGGCCGTCGCGACGGCCATACGTACAAGGTGAAGTGGGAGGACTACGCCACCGGAGCGCCCATCACCGCGCAGATGGTCGCCGGTAAGGTCGACATCGGATCGATGGGCGACTTCCCGCTCCTGATCAACTCCGGTCGCGGCACCCAGCTGAACGCGCCGACCCGCCTGGTCTCCGTCACCGGCTACAACCTGCGCGGCGGCCTCAATACGGTCCTCACCGCGCCCGGTTCCAAGCTGCGCGCCCTGTCCGGGCTGCGCGGCAAGAACGTCTCCACCAGCGTCGGCTCCGCCGCGGACGGCACGCTCGTGCGCGCCCTGCAACAGGCCGGCATCGACCCCGAGGGCGGCATCCACAAGCTCAACCAGCAGCCCGCCGTGGGCGCCTCGGCCCTCGAGGCGGGCAGCGCGGACGCCCTCTCGCAGTTCGTGGCCTGGCCGGGGCTGCTCGCCTTCCAGGGCAAGGCCAAGGCGCTGTACGACGGCGCCCGGCTGAACCTCCCCACCTTCCACGGGGTCACCACGCGCAAGGCGTTCGCCGACGAGCGCCCGGCCGTCGTCCAGGCGTTCCTCGCCGCCCAGATCGACGCCACCCGCTATCTGCGCGCCCATCCGCTCGACGCCGCCCGTAAGGTCGCCACCGCGACCGGGCTGCCGCCCGAAGTGGTCTACCTCTACAACGGCAGCGGCGGCATCGCGACCTTCGACCCGACCCTCAAGCCACGGCTGACCGCCGCGCTCAAGAAGGACGTCCCGGTGCTGCGTGACGCCAAACTGGTCGGCCCGGTCGACGTGTCGTCCTTTGTCGACGACCGCTATCTCAAACGGGCGTACGGAAGCGCGGACGCCTACGCCAAGGCGCTGCGCGCCACCCCGCCCGCCTCCCCGAACCAGCTCTGGCTCAAGGGCGAGGACCGGCTCCGCACCTTCGCCACCCCCACCGAGCTGCTGCGCTTCGCCGGAAGCCACCGCGACCGCGTCCGGGCCGCCTACGTGCCCGACGCGGCCACCGGCACCCGGTGGTTCGCGGACCGGGCGATCTGGGTCCGCGACGGCCGCGATCTGCGGGCCTTCGTCACCCCGGACAACGCCCGCGGCTGGATCGCCGGCCACCCCGGCGCCCGCACCCTCAGCTACCCGGCGGCCCTGGCGGCGGCCCGATGAGCGCGCCCACCTCGTCCGTACGGCCCCGCCCGGCCCCGGAGGCCGCCGGAGCCCGGGGTGCCGCCGCGCCCCGGCCGCTTCGGCGCCGCCCCTGGGTCCGCTACACCCTGCGTGCCGGTTCGCTGCTGGCCGCGCTCGGCCTGTGGCAGTTGCTCACCGCCCTCGACGTCAACCTATGGCTGCGTTTCGCGCAGTTCCCGTCCGCCACTGATGTGGTCCGGGAGTTCGCCGACCGCCTCGGCACCGGCGCCTACTGGCAGGACCTGACCGACTCCCTCAGCCGCATCCTCACCGGGTTCGCGCTCGCCGCCGTCCTGGGCGTGGCGGTCGGTACCGCCATCGCCCGCTCCCCGCTCGTATCCGATCTGCTCGGCCCCGTCCTCGAGGTGTGCCGCCCGATCCCGGCCATCGCGCTGGTGCCGGTGGCGATCCTGATGTTCCCCAGCAATGAGCAGGGGATCATCTTCATCACCTTCACCGCCGCCTTCTTCCCAGTCATGGTGAGCACCCGGCACGCGGTCCGCGCGCTGGCCCCCGTCTGGGAGGAGGCGGTGCTGACCATGGGCGGCGGGCGCGGACGCGTCCTGGTGTCCGTCGTGCTGCCCGGGGCGCTGCCCGGGATCCTCGGCGGGCTCTCCGTCGGCATCGGCGTCTCATGGATCTGTGTGATCTCCGCCGAGATGATCTCCGGCGCCTACGGGGCCGGCTATCGCACCTGGCAGGACTACACGATCGTCGACTACCCGGGCGTCTTCGTCGGCATGACCACGATCGGCGTGCTCGGCTGGCTCACCTCCACGGCGGTCGAGCTGGCCGGACGGCGGCTGACCCGATGGCTGCCCCGTACGGAGACCACGGGCCGGCCGGCGCCCGCGCGCAAGGAGGCAGCCACCCCGTGAGCACATCCGACATCACCACCGCCCCGGCCGCGCCGGCCGCCGAAGTCGCCCCGCCGGGCGTACGACTGCGCCTGGAGGACGCCGCCCTCGGCCGCCCCGGCGCACCCGTCCTCCACGGTCTCGACCTGGACGTCGCGCCCGGTGACATCCTTACGGTCGTCGGCCCGTCCGGATGCGGCAAGTCCACCCTGCTGCGCACGCTCGCCGGACTGCTGCCGCCCCTCGGCGGGCGGGTCACCCAGGACGGCATCCCGATCACCCGGCCGCACGCCGACCGGGCGCTGATCTTCCAGGAGGACGCGCTGCTGCCCTGGCGCACCCTCCGCGCCAACGTCGAACTCCCGCTCGCCATACGGGGCGTACCGCGCGCCGAGCGCCGCGGCCGGGCCGAGGCGTGGCTGGAGCGCGTCGGGCTCGCCGAGCACAGCGGGCGGCTGCCGCACCGGGTCTCGGGCGGCCAGCGGCAGCGGGCCCAGCTCGCCCGGGCGCTCGTCGGCGAGCCGCGCGCCGTCCTCATGGACGAGCCTTTCGGCGCGCTCGACGCACAGACCCGGGCCGGGATGCAGCGGCTGCTGGTCGAGGTGCTCCAGGGCACCCGCGCCACCGTCGTCTTCGTCACCCACGACGTGGACGAGGCGCTGTTCCTCGGCGACCGGGTGGCGCTGCTGGGCGGCGCGGAGGGCGGCGGCCGGGTGCTGGACATCCCGCATCCGCGCGAGCGCGCCGCCCATGACGCCGCGGCGACCGTCGCGCTGCGCCGTCAGGTCCTCGAATCCCTCGGCATGTGAAAGGCCCAACTGGCGTGAACAACAGGGAGCACAGGGAGCGTCCGGAGCGCAGGGAGCACCCGGAGGACGGGGAGCACATGGCGGACGGGGAGCACGTTGCGGACGCCGCGACCGTGGAGATCCCCGCCCTCGCCGCGGCCGAGGAGCTGACCTGCGACGTCCTCGTCATCGGCGGCGGCACGGCCGGCACCATGGCGGCGCTCACCGCCGCCGAGCACGGCTCCTCCGTCCTCCTCCTCGAAAAGGCGCACGTCCGCCACTCGGGCGCGCTCGCCATGGGCATGGACGGCGTCAACAACGCCGTCATCCCCGGCCGGGCCGAACCCGATGACTACGTGGCCGAGATCACCCGCGCCAACGACGGCATCGTCGACCAGTCCACCGTGCGCCAGACCGCGACCCGCGGCTTCGCCATGGTCCAGCGGCTGGAGCGGTACGGCGTGAAGTTCGAGAAGGACGAGCACGGCCAGTACGCGGTCCGCCAGGTGCACCGCTCCGGCTCGTACGTACTGCCGATGCCCGAGGGCAAGGACGTCAAGAAGGTCCTGTACCGGCAGTTGCGGCGGCGCGAGATGCGCGAACGGATCCGCATCGAGAACCGGGTGATGCCGGTCCGGGTCCTCACCGCGGGCGGCCGGGCCGTCGGCGCCGCCGGATTCCACACCCGCACCGGCCGGTTCGTCACCGTGCGCGCCGGTGCGGTGATCCTGGCCACCGGCGCCTGCGGGCGGCTCGGCCTGCCCGCGAGCGGCTATCTCTACGGCACGTACGAGAACCCCACCAACGCGGGCGACGGCTACGCCATGGCGTATCACGCGGGCGCCGAGCTGACCGGGATCGAATGCTTCCAGATCAATCCGCTGATCAAGGACTACAACGGCCCGGCCTGCGCCTATGTCGCCAATCCCTTCGGCGGCTACCAGGTCAACCGGCACGGTGAGCGGTTCGTCGACTCCGACTACTGGTCGGGGCAGATGATGTCGGAGTTCGCGGCGGAGGTGGCCAGCGAGCGCGGCCCGGTCTACCTCAAGCTCAGCCATCTGCCGGAGGAGTCGGTGGCCGCGCTGGAGTCCATCCTGCACTCCACCGAACGCCCCACCCGCGCCACCTTCCACGCGGGGCGCGGCCATGACTACCGCACCCATGACGTGGAGATGCACATCTCCGAGATCGGGCTGTGCGGCGGCCACTCGGCCTCGGGGGTACGGGTCGACGCCCACGCCCGGACCACGGTCCCCGGGCTGTACGCGGCCGGTGACCTGGCCTGCGTACCGCACAACTACATGATCGGGGCCTTTGTCTTCGGCGACCTGGCGGGCGAGGACGCCTCCCGCCAGACGGCGTACCAGGGCGAACTGCCCCCGGAGCAGCTCGCCGAGGCGCATGAGCTGATCTACGCCCCGCTGCGGAACCCCGGGGGGCCGCCGCAGCCGCAGGTCGAGTACAAGCTCCGGCGCCTGGTCAACGACTATGTGGCACCGCCCAAGAGCGGCGCCCGGCTGTCGCTCGCCATCGAGGCGTTCGAGCGGATGCGCGGGGACATCGCCGCGATGGGCGCCCACACGCCCCATGAGCTGATGCGCTGCGCCGAGGTGAGCTTCATCCGCGACTGCGCGGAAATGGCCGCGCGCTCCTCGCTGGCCAGGACGGAGAGCCGGTGGGGGCTCTACCACGAGCGCACCGACCATCCGCTGCGCGATGACGAGGGCTGGCTGCACCATCTGGATCTGCGCAAGTCGGCGTCGGGGGCGATGGAGTTCACCGCGCGTCCCGTCGCCCCCTATCTCGTCCCGGTGACGGAGTACGCGCCCACGGGCGGGCCGTCCC
>NZ_JAAAYH010000452.1:0-7063 GCF_018035285.1 Streptomyces sp. MK37H
CGCGGGGGCGCGCCGAGCGGTCGGCCGCCTGGCGTCCAGCGGTCGGTCCTCTGCGGTCCTTCAGATGGATTCAGTTGTGCGACGCGGTTGTGGATTCAGCTGTGGGCCACGGCTGGATTCAGCTGTGGGCCACGGCTGGATTCAGCTGTGGGTCGCGGCTGTGAGGATGGGGAGCGGGTACGGCGACGGGGGTCAGTCGTCGGTCGCGGGGCCGGTGCCCGACACGGCCTCCTCGACGAGCTGCTCCTCACAGGCGCCCAGGCGCCAGTAGCCGGTGAAGGTGACCGCCTTACGGTCGAATCCGCGCTCGCGCACCAGGTGGCGGCGCAGCGCCTTGACCGTTCCGGCCTCGCCCGCGATCCAGGCGTACGGCGTGCCGTAGGGCAGCTCGGTGGCGCCCACCGCGTTCAGCAGCAGGGCGGAGCGCGGGGTGCCGGGGGCCACGGCGTCCCGGACCAGCCAGGTGATCTCGGCTTTCGCCTCGGTGCGCAGCTCCTGGATGTCCTCGGCGTGCTGGACCTCGAGCCACACCTTGACGGGGAAGTCGGCGGGCAGCCATTCGAGGATGCCCGCGATGGCGGGCAGCGCGGTCTCGTCGCCGGTGATCAGCACCCAGTCGGTCCTGGACGGTGGCCGGAAGTCCACCCCGCCGTTGTCCTCCACCACCGGGCCCAGCAGGGTGACGCGGTCGCCGGCCTCGGCGCGCGCGGCCCAGCGGGCGGCCGGGCCGCTGTCGTGGTGGAGCGCGAAGTCCACGTCGATCTCGTCGGGGTCGCGGCGCTGTTGGCGCACCGTGTACGAGCGCATGATGCCGCGTTCGGCCGGGTCCATCGCCCGCCAGGCGGTGAACCAGCCCTCCCCGGCCTCGACCGGCACCACCGGGGCGGTCTGGCCGGGGTGCGGCAGGAAGAGTTTGAAGCGCTGGTCGCGGCCTCCGCTGGTGAAGTCCTTCAGACAGGCGCCGCCGAAGGTGATCCGCGCCATGGACGGTCCGAGCGAGCGGGTGCGTACGACCCGCGCGTCGAAGAACCGGAACGGGATGGCGGTGGTGGTGGCGGTTTTGATGGCTGCGGTGGTCATGGGAGGGGGGTCTTCCCTTCGCTTGCCGTGGGGAGGCCGGGGCCAGCCGGTCGACTGACCGTCAGCTGACCTTCTTCGCGTCCTGGATGGCCTTGGTGAGGGATTCGACGAGCGGGGCGGCGCCGGCGTACGAGAAGCGCGGCTCGCTGCTCCAGGGGGTGATCTGACCGGCCTTGACCGCGGCCAGCTTGGACCAGGTCGGCTTGGAGGTCAGGGCCTTGGGCTGGAGGGTCGCGGTGCGGTTGTCGAGGAAGAGCACATCGGCGTCGTACTTGTCGGCGTTCTCCCAGCTGAGGCTCTCGAAGTAGCCGCCCTTGTCGGGCTTTTCGGGGACGACGAAGTCGACGCCGAGCTCGCTGAAGTAGATCAGGTCGGCATTGATCTTCGGGTTGGAGACATAGAAGAGATCGGCGCTGGCGGAGCAGGCCATGACCTTGATCTTGTGTGATTTGACGGTTTTGCGCAGGGTCTCGGCGGCCTTCTCGAACCGCGCCTTGGCGTCGGTGACCTTCTTGGCCTTCGGATCGGCGCCGAGCGCCTCGGCCAGCGCGGCGTAGCGCTTGATGGGCTCGAGCATGGAGATCCGGCCGGTGGCGATGGCGGCGCTGGGGGCCAGCTGCAGGATCTTCTTCTTGCTGTCGTCCGGGATGTAGAAGAGCGCGCCCGGGTCGTACATGTTGGTGATCAGCAGATCGGGGCTGAGCGAGGCGTACTTCTCGACGTTGAACTGGCCCCAGGTGTTGCCCAGGGACGTGGCCTGGTCGACGGGGAAGTCGCCCGCCTGGACGTCCGGCTTGCCGTTCTTCAGCGTGGTCGGGCCGAAGACCCCCGTGATCTGCTTCTCGATGCCGAAGTCGTAGAGCGCGGCCGCCGCGGCGATGTAGGCCACGATGTGCTGCGGCCGGCTGTCGAGGCTGATCTTCTTCTCGCGGTCATCGGTGAACGACCAGGAGCCGCCGCCGTCGTCACCGCCGGAGCCCGAACCGCCTTTGTTCCCGCAGGCGGTGACCAGGGCTCCGAGTCCGAGGGCGCCGCCCGCGGTGAGCAGACCGCGGCGGGAGAGGGGGAGTGCTCTGGCCTGGCGCATGAAGGTGCTCTCTCTCGATGCATACGGGGACGTGGTCACGGGACGGCAACCCGAGGACGTAGTTAGGTTAGCCTAACCAACCTGTTTGTCCAGTGGGCGGGGTCGTTCCGAACCTCACATCGAGGGGTTCATGCGGCCGTTCAGGGCGGATTCACAGGTCCAGCACCAATCGCGGGCCACGGCAGCGTGATACGCAGATCATCATCGTCTCGCCGGAGGCCCGCTCCTCGTCGGTGAGCACGGAGTCGTGGTGGTCCACCTCCCCCTCGACGACGTCCGTCTCACACGTCCCACAGGTGCCCTCTTCACAGGAGTACAAAACCGGTACCCCGGCCGCCTCGACCGTGCGCAGCACGCTGCGCTCCGGCTCCACGGTGAGCGTCAGCCCGGAGCGGGTGAGCACCAACTCGAAGGCCCGGCTTCCCGATTCGGCGCCCGCGTCGTCCTTACGGGGCTGGAACCGCTCGGTGCGCAAGGACCCCTCCGGCCAGTCGCGGCACGCCTCCTCGGCGGCTTGGAGCAGCGGCTCGGGGCCGCAGCAGTAGACGAGGGTGCCGGGACCGGCCGGGGCGGTGAGATACGGCTTGAGGTCGAGCAGGCCCTCCTCGTCCTGCGGCACCAGGCGCACCTTGTCGCCGTGCCGCGCGGCGAGCTCGTCCGCGAAGGCCATCGAGGCACGGGTGCGCCCGCCGTACAGCAGCCGCCAGTCGGCGCCCGCGGCCTCGGCGGCGGCCGTCATGGGGAGGAGGGGGGTGATGCCGATGCCGCCCGCGATGAACAGATAGCGGGCCGCCGGGCGCAGCGCGAAGTGGTTGCGCGGCCCGCGCACCCGCACCGAACTGCCCTCGGTGAGGGTGTCGTGCACCTGGGCGGAGCCGCCGCGCCCGGCGGGGGCGCGGAGCACCGCGATCCGCCAGGAGGCGCGGTCGGCGGGGTCGCCGCACAGCGAGTACTGCCGGGTCGGGCCCGCGTCGAGGACGAGGTCGAGATGGGCGCCGGGCTCCCAGGCGGGGAGGTCACGGCCCGCCGGGTGGCGCAGCGTCAGCGCCACCACGTCCGAGGCCACCTCCTCCCTGCGGGCCACCAGCAGGGTGTCCTCGTACTCGCCGCCGGGGTTCATGAACGGGGCTCCTTCCGGTGGCCGTTGGGCTGGTGCTCAGGGGGACCGGCGGGGTGGTGCCCGCTGGGGTGGTGCCCGCTGGGGTGGGCGAGCATCCACTGCCACAGCTCGACCGGGTCCTCCGCGGTGCGCTCGGCGCCGCAGTGGCAGACCCCGTGCAGCACATCGGTGCCGGGCAGCCAGTCGATCCGGTACACCTCCGCCGTGGGCGTGCCGCTCGCCCACCCGTCGCCCGCCGCCCACCCGTCGCCCGCCGCCACCCTCAACGGAGGCGCTGCGCGCCGCTCGCGCTTCATTTCGCAGCCACCACGGGCGCGGTCTTCTCCCCTTCGGCGGCGAGGCGGGCGAGGATGCGGCGCGCGGCCAGTCCGCCGGTGTCGATGTTGATGCTGAGCTCCTGATAGCCCTCGCGCTCGGTGTCCAGCGCCTTCTGGAGCACGTTCAGCGCCGCCACGTCCTGGAGCACCACGGTCCGGTTGAGGTCGTGGAGGAAGGTGGACACCTCCTCGTCGTCCTGCGCGAAGTCCCGTGAGACGGCCCAGAAGTCGTACACATGGCGGTCGGTGGACGGGGTGATGGCGTAGGTGATCTCCACATGGAAGGCGTTCGGATCGGAGCCGTCCGGCTCCGGGTCCACCCCGACCGGGGCGATCCGGCTGTGCAGCAGATACAGACAGGGCGCGTGGTACTCGATGTCCTGCCAGCGGGTGATGCGGCCCTCGATGCCGGTGGAACGGGCGTAGAAGGGCGGGCACTCGGCGTCGTCCATGTGTCGGCTGACCCGTACGACGCCCGCGCCCTCGTCGACCTCCGTGGTGATCGGGGTCTCGGCGACCTCGGGGGTGCCGATGTAGCCGCCGTGCAGATACGTCTCGTGGGAGAGGTCCAGCAGATTGTCCACGAGCAGGCCGTAGTCGGCGTCGATCGGCTCCATGCCGCCGACCGTCGCCCAGCGCGGATCGGCCAGCCAGGGGGCGTGCGGCACCGCGCCGGGGTCGGCGAGCGCCGGGTCCCCGATCCATACCCACACCAGCGAGTCCTGCTCGACGACGGGGTAGGAGCGGACCCGGGCGGTGCGCGGGACGCGCTTCTGGCCCGGTACGAACACACAGGTGCCGCCGGTGTCGTAGGTGAAGCCGTGGTAGCCGCAGACGACCGTGTCGCCGTCGAGACGGCCGGCGGTGAGCGGATAGCGGCGGTGTACACAGCGGTCGGCGAGCGCGATGACCTTGTCGTCGGACTCGGCGCGGTAGAAGGCGATGGGCTCGTCGAGGATGGTGCGCCCCAGCAGCTCGCGGCCGATTTCGCGGCCGTAGGCGGCGACGTACCACTGGTTTTTCGCGAAGGCGGTCATGCGTGCCAGCGTGGTGACGCCCGTCACTCACGGGCAACGGCCCTTCCACTGAGTGGAAGGGCCGCGCGGGGAGGTGTGCTGCGGTGGACCGCCGGGCGGGTCAGCCGCCGAACTGCCAGAAGACGGAGTGATTCAGCGTCAGCAGGACGATCAGCAGGACCACATCGGCGACGCCCAGGGTGAGTCCGAGCAGCGCCCGGCCCCTGCGGCGGGTGTCCCGGGCGATGGCGAGCGTCCCGAGGACGATCGCGCAGGGCCCGAAGACCGCGTTGAACAGCAGCAGACCGATCAGACCGAGCACGAAGGAGGCGACGGCCATGCCGTCGGCGTCCCGGCGCGCCCGGACCGGTGAGGTGCGGGACGGTGCGGTGATTGCCATGGGTCTCAGCTCCCCTTGTGCCCGGTGCGTTCGCGGATGAAGAAGATCAGCAGCCAGGCGCCGATGGCGCCCGCGGCGGCGAGGAACAGGGGGAGCGGAGTGTGCGCCGCCGCCCCCAGAAGAACCCCCATCAGGGCGAGTGCCGCGACGATGAAGAGCATGTGAGCCTCTCTCGAAGTGACGATCCGGATGCGGTTGGCGTGCGGATGGTAATTGTTCGGTGAACAGTTGGAATCACAACTGTTCACTGAGTTCTAGAGTACCCCGCCGAACCCTGGAAAAATTCAGCGAACGGCTGTTTACTGAATGATATGAGTCACACGTCCGGGGTCCGGCAGGCCCAGAAGGAGAAGACCCGGCGCGCCCTGATGGACGCGGCGTTGCGGCTGCTGGAGGACCAGAGCCTGAGCAGTCTGGGGCTGCGCGAGGTCACGCGGGCGGTGGGGGTGGCGCCGGCCGCGTTCTACCGGCACTTCCGGGATCTGAGCGATCTCGGTGTCGCGCTGGTCGAGGAGAGCCTGGGCAGCCTGCACCACATGATCAACGCGATCCTCGCCGGTCAGGACGGTGACGAGGAGCGGATCGAGGCCACCGTCGACGCGGTCGCCGAGCATGTCCGCCGCTACCCCGCGCATATCCGCTTCATCGCACGTGAGCGGCATGGCGGGGTGCGCCCCGTGCGCCAGGCCATAGCCGCCGAGCTGGACCGATTCGCCGACGAGGTGGCCACCGCCTTCTGTCCGCGGCTCCCGGCGGAATCCTGGCCACCGGAAGATGTCCGGATGCTTGCGGAGCTGTATGTGGACCACATGGTGATGACGGCGACGGCGTTCCTGGAGGCACAGGCCGATCATCCCGAGGCCGCGGACGAGCGGCGGGTGGCCGCCACGGCGCGCAAACAGCTGCTGCTGATCAGCCTCGGGCGCCACCACTGGCACGACGCGTGATCTCCACGCCGTAGTCGCCGGCCGCGTCCCGGCCGGTGACGCGGACGCGTATCCGTATCCCGTTCACCGCGGCGTCGAAGGTCTCGCCGGGCGCGTAGGCCGCGTCGCTGAGTCCGGGGTGGACATTGCGCTCCCGGGTGCAGCCGCGGCCGTGGGGGGTGGAGTCCACGATGGTGACGGGGCCGCCGCCGGAGTCGACACCGGTGTTGACCCAGGAGATCAGGACCCCGGGCTTGCATATGGCCTCGTCGTTGCCGCCGGTCGCCCGCGCCTCGATGGCGTAGCCGGTGGACGGCGAGACGGGGACGATGACCAGTTTGGTCCCCTCCGTGCGGCTCAGCGGGGACAGGGTGTGGGCGAAGACCCCGGAGCGGGCGGCGCAGGCGATCTGCCGCGGGCCGAGCCAGCCCAGCTTCCACTTGTGCCAGGCCAGCAGGTCGTTGCCGGGGCCCCAGTCCTCGGACATCACATCCCAGTGGCCCGCCTTGTCGCCGCCGCCGTGGGTATAGAGGTCGGGCAGCCCGAAGACATGGCCGTTCTCATGGGGCAGGACGCGGAAGCCGGTGCGGCGCAGCGAGCCGGAGCCGTCGTCCTGGCGGCTGTAGACGAAGGAGACATTGGCCAGCGGAACGCCGTCGGCGGTCGGGGCGTGCTGGTTGTCGGCGTAGGTGACGGACAGCACGGCATGCGCGGCCGGTGGCCCGGCGTTCGGGGTGACCAGGACGTTCACCAGGTCGTAGCGGCGGAAGTCGACCTTGGGGTCCGCGGACTTGGCGATGTCGGCGACGAGTTTGCGATAGCCCGGGTCGAAGGGGCTGCCGCGCTTGATGCCGTAGGCGCGGAACGGCCGCGGCATCCGCAGCCAGTGGGTGATCGGCATCTCGGGGCGGTAGTCCAGCCGTCCGTACGAGCTCTGCGCGAACCACCGGGAGGTCTGGGGGAAGAACTCCTCGAAGCGCTGGCGGGCGGTGCCCTGGCCGCGGACATCGGGGAAGTCGATCATGAGGTTGAGGGCGTGGACGGTGCCGGTACTGCGGCTGTAGCCGCGGCCAGTGGGTATGCCCTCGGCCATCTGGAGCCCCGGTCCCGAGGCGAG
>NZ_JAAAYH010000453.1:0-7035 GCF_018035285.1 Streptomyces sp. MK37H
GGCCGCAGCGAGACCTGGAACCGGTACCTCACGGCGAGTCTGCCGACCACGGCCAGGCCGAGCCGCGGTGTCTCGCCCAGGTCGTTGAGGTCGAATCCGGTGGCCGCCTGGAGCAGCACCGCGTCGGTGCGTCTGTGCGCCTCCTCCGACAGGCCCACCCCGGCGTCCTCGATCTCGATCGCGACCCCGGACTGGACCTCGATCGCGGTCAGGTGCACCCGGGTCTTGGGCGGCGAATAGCGGGTGGCGTTGTCCAGCAGTTCGGCGAGGGCGTGGATCAGCGGCTCCACCGAGGGGCCGACGATGGCGACGTCCGCCACCGAGTGCAGATCCACCCGCTCGTACTCGAGGATGCGGGACATGGCGCCACGGCAGACGTTGAACAGCGGCACCTCCTTCTGCCACTGGCGGCCCGGGCGGGAGCCGCCCAGGACCGCGATGGAGTCCGCCAGCCGGCCGATGAGGGCGTTGCCGTGGTCCAGATGGAGCAGATCCTCGAATACGTCCGGGTCGGCGCCGTGCTTGTCCTCCATCTCCCGCATGTCCTGGGCCTGTTGGTGGACGATGGCCTGCACCCGGCGGGCGATGTTGACGAACGCCCGCTGGGCCGCGTCCCTGAGGTCCTCCTCGGTCCGCACGGTGTCCAGCACCCACCGCAGCAGTTGCTCGTGGGCGGCGTCGAAGTCCGGGTCGAGACGGGGCGCGTAGTCGACGTCCTTCATCGCCTCGTGCACCATGGCGCCGCGCCGCAGCCGGGCCACCGTGGCGGGGAGCACCTCCCGGGTCAGCCGCCGGATCTCCGCCTCCTGGGCCGCCAGGCGCTGCCGCAGCTCGGCATCCTGGGCGGTGAGCCGGGTGCGCAGCGTGGTGATCAGCCGGCCGCGGCGCATCGCCTCGGCCGCCGCGAGGGCCACGGCGAGCGTCGCCGCCACTCCGCACCAGGCGACCATGGCCCGCGCCCCGGACGGAACCACGACGACGGCCAGCGCCGCGCAGAACGCCATCGCGGCGGGAGGGATGACCCATACGAGCGTGGAGGCGGGCCGTCGGCCTCCGGGTGAGGTGCCGCCTCCGGAAGAGGTGCCGGCGAAAACCATGGGCATCCTTAAAAACAGCGAAGAGGAAATGAGTGCGAAATGCGGGCGATGAACCAGCCCGTCATGGGCCCTGGAGCATAGCGGTTTCACCGTCGCATGAATCGAAGATGCTTTTTTCTTCGGAATGCATCACGGTGAATTCAAAGAGCGCAGAAAAGCGATCATCTGCACTCAACCTTTGACCGTGAATGATCGGCCGAGGGCGAATCTGCTCATGGCGAAGGAGTCTGGGCAGCGTGGCGCCCGGGCCCTTAGCGTCCCGGCATGAGCACTGGGAGCGCATGTGTGATCGGGGCGACGGGGCAGATCGGCCGGGCGGCGGTGCGCGCCCTCGCCGAGGAGGGATGGCGGGTGCGGGCCGCCTCGCGCGGCGGGGGCCGCGACGAGACCTGGCCCGGGTCGGTGGAGAGCGTGGCCGTGGACCGGGACGACGACGCCGCGGTGGCCGCGCTGATCGGCGACGGCTGCGATGTGGTGCTGGACTGCGTCGCCTACGGCCGGGCGCACGCACGGCAGTTGCTGGGGCTCGCCGACCGGATCGGATCGGCGGTGGTGATCTCCACCGGAGCGGTGTACGAGGACGACCAGGGCCGGGGCTTCGGGACCCAGGACCGGCCGGACGGCGCCCCGCGCTATCCGGTGCCGCTCCCCGAGTCCCAGCGGACCGTCCCGCCCAGCGACGGCTACGGCGGCCGGAAGGTGGCGCTGGAGCGGGAACTGCTGGCCGCCGGGGACCGGTTGCCGACGACCCTGCTGCGCGCCGGGGCGATCCACGGCCCGCACTGCCGCACCCCCCGTGAGCTGTACTTCGTCAAACGGGCACTGGACGGGCGGCCGGTGCGGATCCTGGCGTACGGCGGCCGCAGCCGGTTCCATCCGGTGCATGTCGACAACATCGCGGAGCTGGTGCGGCTGGCCGCCCACCGGCCCGGTTCACGGGTGCTCAACGCGGGCGATCCGCAGGCCCCGACGGTGGCCGACATCGCCACCGCCGTGGACGCGGTGCTGGAGGTGCGCAGCGAGTTGGTGCTGGTCGACGGGGAGCCGCCGCATCCGCATGTCGGCAGCACCCCTTGGAGCCTGGCCCACCCCATCGTCTACGACATGTCCGCGGCCGAACGGGAGCTGGGCTACCGCCCGGTGACCGGCTATGCGGAATCGCTCCCGGCGACCGTCGCCTGGCTGACGGACCGGCTGGCGACCACCCCGGACTGGCGCACGGCCTTCCCCGACATGGCCGCCGCCTACGACCCGATGACCGATCTGTTCGACTACGCGGCCGAGGACGCGTGGCTGCGGGGCGGCGGGAATTCCCCCGCGCCCTGATCGACGCGGGGCGTACGGCGTGATGGACGCGGGGCGTGCGCCCTTATTGGCGCGGGCGGCGGACAAACGGAACCGGGCCCGTGCGGGGAACGCACGGGCCCGGCCCATCACCGCGTACCGCCGACTACTTGACGACGGCGGCCGCCTCCTTGGCGGCCTTCGCGTCCTTCGCGGACGCGCCCGACTTCGCGGGCACCGGCGTGGCGTGCGGGGCGCAGGTCACGTCCTGGGCGTCCACCGTGCCCTTGAGCAGGTAGGCGTCCACCCGGTCGTTGACACACGGGTTCACCAGACCGGTGACCCCGTGCGAACCGGCGTCCTTCTCGGTCACCAGGCGCGAGCCCTTCAGCCGCTTGTGCAGCTCCACCGCGCCCTCGTACGGGGTCGCGGCGTCACGGGTGCTCTGCACGATCAGCGTCTTGGGCAGCCCCTTGGCGGCCCCCACCTCCAGCGGGGTCCCCTGCTTGGCTCCCCAGGTGGCGCACGGGAGGTTCATCCAGGCGTTGGACCAGGTCAGGAAGGGGTAGTCGCGGTGGAGCCGGGTGTTGTCCCGGTCCCACTTCGCCCAGCTGGTCGGCCACTTGGCGTCGGCGCACTCGACGGCCGTGTAGACGGCGTTGCCGTTCTCCGAGGCGATGTTGCCCGCGGTGTCGGACATGTCCGGGCCCGCGGCCTCGACCAGCGCCTTCTCATCGCCGCCGAGGTAGTCGCTCCACACCTGGGCTACGGTGGCCCACGACGAGTCGTAGTACGGAGCGCTCTGGAAGAACCCGAGCAGCTCGGCCGGGCCCACGACCCCGCCGATGGGGCTCTTCTTGGCGGCCGCGCGCAGCTTCTCCCACTGCTTCTGGACCTTCGCCGGGGTGTCGCCGATGTGGTAGGCGGCGTCGTTCTTGGCCACCCACGCCTTCCAGTCGTTCCAGCGCGTCTCGAAGGCGACGTCCTGGTCCAGGTTGGCCTGGTACCAGATCTTCTCCCGCGAGGGGTTCACCACGCTGTCCACGATCAGCCGGCGCACATGGGTCGGGAAGAGTGTCGCGTAGACCCCGCCGATGTACGTTCCGTAGGAGACGCCCAGGTAGTTGAGCTTCTTGTCGCCGAGCGCGGCCCGGATGACGTCGATGTCCCGGGCGGTGTTGGGCGTCGTCATCTGCGGCAGCATCCAGCCGCTGCGCTCCTTGCACCCTGAAGCGTACTCGCGGGCCAGCTTGCGCTGGACGCGCTTGTCCGCCTCGCTGTCGGGCACCGGGTCCAGCTTCGGGGCCTTGACGTACTCCTGGGGATCCACGCAGGAGATGGCCGTGGAGTGGCCCACCCCGCGCGGGTCGAAGCCGACGAAGTCGTACGCCTTCGACACCTTCGTCCACAGCGGGTTCTTGGTGGTGACCCGGGTCGGGAAGCGCAGCCCGGAGCCGCCGGGCCCGCCCGGGTTGTAGATCAGCGAGCCCTGCCGCTCGGAGGCGGAGCCGGTGTTGGCGATCCGGTCCACCGCGAGCTTGATGGTGCGGCCGTTCGGCTTGGCGTAGTCGAGCGGCACGGTGACATAGCCGCACTGGATGGGCTTGGCGAGCCCCCAGTCAGCCGGGCAGTCCGTCCAGTCGATGCCCTTCTTCGCGGCCTTGGCGGCGGCCACCGCCGCCCCACGGGCCTCGGCGGCCCCGCCGGGCGTCCGCTCCGAGGCCCCGGCCGTGGGGGCGGCCAGCGCACCGGTTATCAGCGCACCGGCGATCACACCGCCGGTCGCGCCGAAGAGTGCTGTGCGTCTCACTTAGTCATCCCCCTGCTTTGTTGCGCCGCCAGGAGCGGCAATGATCACAAAGTGTCAGGGGGATTCTTCTGTCTTGCTTACCGCCGAGTACAGGGCAAACCGCCGTTTCTTTATCAAGACGTGAACATCAACCCACGGCGGCGACCGCTTCATCGAGGGCCCGGCGGAGGTGGAGGGCGTCCGGGGCCACGGCGGTGGCGAGGGCGGCGGGGCCGGTCAGCGGCGTGAGGACGGCGGTCTCGGCGAGGCGGCGGGGCGTGATGGGACGAGTGCCATAGACCGGGTCGACCACAAGGAGCTGACCCACCGCCCGATGGCCGCCGAGGACCGCGCCGCCGTCCCAGCCGGGGGCGCCTGGGCCGTAGGCGAGCTCCTGGTCGAGGAGCGGGCGCCCGGCGCGGTGGACGGTGAGGCGGCTGGTCAGATGGCCCGGGGATTCGCCGGTGCGGCCCAGGATCTGCTCCTCGCGGAGCACGAGGCGGGCGGTGGGGGCGAGTTCGACACGGGTGGTCATCAGCAGTTCGCTGCCGTGGGCGGAGATCAGGGGCTCGGGCAGCCAGTGCAGGGTCGCGCCGTCGGCGACGGTCAGCCGGATCTCGTAATGCGCGGGCCCGGCCGCCCGCCCGGGCAGCGCGATGGTGGCCGCGGCGGAACCGATGCGCAGCCGGGCGCCCGGCCCGGCGGTCGCCTCCAGGGCGATCCGATCGCCGCCGAGGGGCGCGCTCATGGCCCCGACCACGGTGACACACGCCTCCGCACCCACGCCCCGGGTACGCCGCAACGCGAGCGGCCCGTCCCCGGCGAGCACGGGCAGCGCGGTGCCGCCGCGCCCGTCCGCCTCGGCGACGAGACGGGCGGTGGCCCGTACGAACGGGCTTGAGGTGCCCGTTGTTGGTGAGGTTCCCGTCGTACGTGAGGTTTCCGTCGTACGTGAGGTTTCCGTCGTACGTGAGGTTCCCGTCGCACCCGAGATGCGCGTCGCGCCCGAGGCGCAGGACGTGGCTGAGGTGCCCGCCGCACCTGCGGAGCCGGTCGCACCCGAGACGCCCGCCGCATCCGCGGTGCCCGCCACATCCGCGGTGCCCGCCGCACCCGAGGCGGCCGCCGTAGCCGAGGCGGCCAGGCCGCGCCTGATGTCCGGGGCCTCCCGCTCCGGGGCGCGCCCGGGCGTCCGCGGCACGGGGTGTGGCGGTGCGCCACTCGCCCCGGGCGCGGCGTCCGGGGCGGGGGTCATGCCGGGGCCGCTGTCCAGGCGGCCAGGCGGGTACGGACCCAGTCGGCGATGGGGCGGATGCCGTCCTCGGCGACCAGGGAGGTGAAGGCGACGGGGAGTTCACCGCGCTGGGCCTCGGCGTCGCGGGCCATGCGCGCCAGGTCCGAGCCGACGTAGGGGGCCAGGTCGGTCTTGTTGACCACGAGCAGATCGGCGGTGGTCACGCCGGGGCCGCCCTTGCGGGGTATGTCGTCGCCGCCCGCGACGTCGATGACGAACACCTGCGCGTCGACCAGGCCCTTGGAGAACGTCGCGGTGAGGTTGTCGCCGCCGGACTCGACCAGGATCAGATCGAGCGGGCCCACGGTCTCCTCGAGCTCCTCGACCGCCTCCAGGTTGGCGGAGATGTCGTCGCGGATCGCGGTGTGCGGGCAGGCGCCGGTCTCCACGGCGGTGATGCGCTCCGGCGGCAGTACGGCGTTGCGCAGCAGGAACTCGGCGTCCTCGCGGGTGTAGATGTCATTGGTGACCACGGCGAGGGAGAGCTGGTCGCGCAGCGCCCGGCACAGCGCGGCGACGGTCGCGGTCTTGCCCGAGCCCACCGGTCCGCCGAGGCCGATGCGCAGCGCGCGGCGGCTGCCGTCGGGGCGGTGCGGGCCGGTGGCGCCGTAGGTGTGGCGCGGGGGGTAGGTGTCCGCGTGGTCGAGATGCATGAACGGCTCCGATGTTCCAGCAGGGGGCGGGGCGGCGCGGGCCCGGTTACGAGGCGAAGAGGCGTACGGACCAGGTGGCGTGCTGTTCGGCGGCGATGTCGAGCAGCGGTGCGGAGGCGGCGGGCAGCGCGCCGAGGCCCTCGTCGAGGGCCCGCCGTGCCGCCTCGGCGGCCCGCGCCGCGACCTGGTCCAGTTCGGGGGCGAGGCGGGCGAGGACGGCGGTGGCGTCGAAGGGGTCGAGGCTCAGCAGCCGTACGGCGGCGGTCGCGGGCCCGCTCACCGCCTCGTACCCGGCGGCGTACGCGGCGTCCGGCGGCCCCAGCGCGGCGGCGCGCGCGGTGAGTCCGAGCACCACGGGCTGATGCGCCCCGCGCGGCCGGGCGGCGGCCAGGGCGTCCAGCTCGGGCGACGGCCAGGTGGCGCGGGCGGCGCGCATCAGCTGGCGCCCGAGCCGCCGGGCGGTGGCCCGCAGCGCGGGGCTGGGGGTACGGGCATCGGCAGCATCGTCCAGCGCGAGCGGGTCGAGCCCGGCGGCGGCCGCGGCGGCGAGCCCGCCCGCGGTGAGCCCAGCGGTGTGCAGCCGCCCCCGGCAGAACGCCTCCAGGGAGGCCGCGTCATGGATCCGGCCCGCCGCGACGGCGGCCTCGGCACCGCCGGAATGCGCATGCCCTCCGGCGGGAAACCGCCCATCGGCGAGAACGAGCAACGCAGCGACCCCACCGGGCCCCCGTTGCACGGCCCGCGCCCCAGCACCCAACGCACGCCCTACAGCCACGTCCTCCGCCCCCGAACCGGCCCGATCCGGCCCGCCCGGTGACGGCGCACCCGGGGCCCGGGGGACCGGAGCGGCGCCCCCACCGGGGGCATCACCCCGAACCCCGCCAGGTGCTTCGCCCGCGGGCGACCATTGACCGGCCC
>NZ_JAAAYH010000454.1:0-7028 GCF_018035285.1 Streptomyces sp. MK37H
GGGGCGGGGAGGGGAACAGCCCGCCGCAGGCGTCACGACCCGCCGGACACCCCCTGGCCGCGACCATTCGGCTCCGCCCCCGGCGTGGGCGGGAGAAGCCCCAGCTCGGCGGCGCGCACCCCGGCCTGAAACCGGGAGTTGGCCCCGAGCTGGCACATGATGTCGGCCACGTACCGCCGATAGGTGCGCACCGAGACGGTGAGTTCGCGGGCCGCGACCTCGTCGGTGACCCCGGCCTGGAGGTACTTGAGGATGCGGCGGGCGAACGCCGCCCGGGTGCGGTCCCCGAAGACGAACCGCTCCCCGGCCCGGAAGGCGTCCTTCCAGATGGACTCGAAGAGCATCCGCAGCGAGTGCAGCAGCTCCGCCACCCGGATCACCGACGCCCGCCGTCCGGCCGCCGACTCGGCCACCACCAGCGCCACGCTGTCGTCCACGATGAGCGCCTGGAGCGGCGGCATATGGGCCACCCGGATGGCCACGGCCCGCTCCCGGCCCAGCTGTTCGCGGACGAAGTCGTCGTCCAGCAGCGTGGGCGTGGTCAGCAGCCGGATGGCCACACCCTCCTTGGCGCCGTAGAGCAGGTCCCGCTCGACCTGGTCGCTGCGCCGCCGCAGCCGGTCCGCCCGGGACGGCCGTCGCGCGTGGATGATGTCGATGCTGGTCCGCGCCTCTTCGACCAGGCTCTCGGCCGTCTCCAGCACCGCGTCGTAGGCGTCGTCGACCACGGTGATGAGCTGCTCCTGGGAGCTGCGGTCCCGGTGCAGCGCGACCATCGACTCGATGCGCGCCTTCGCTTCCAGCAGGGCCTTTTCGAGTTCGTCCTCGCGCGAGCCGGACATGCCAACCATCCCCCTGAAGATATGGATCAGCGGGCCGCCGCGAACCCCGTGACGGCCCGGTCCCGACAGCGTTGTGTCGTCGCCCTCAGTCGGCGAGCAGGCCGAGCTCGACCGCGCGCGCCCCGGCCTGGAAGCGCGAGCTGGCGTCCAGCTCCCGCATGATCTCCGCGACATGACGGCGGTAGGTGCGCAGCGACACATTGATCGCCCGCGCCGCGGTCTCGTCGGTGTGACCGGCGCGCAGGGCCTCCAGAACGGTGCGGGCGAACTCCGTGCGCAGCCTCGGCGCGAGCCCGAGGTGGTCCGCCAGCTTGCGGCCCCGGGACCAGGCACCGGCGAAGAGGAGCTCCAGGGCCCGTACGGCGCCGAGGTCGTTGACGACGGCCACCTGCCCCTCCGGCTCCTGGACCTGCGTCTGTACCAGCGCCGAGGCGCCGTCGACCACCACGATGCCGCGCAACTCGCTCTGCGAGACGCGCACTTCGGGGCGGACCCGGGTCAGCGGGCGCAGCCGCTCGGCCACGCCCTCCGCGGCCGGCACATTGCACAGCACCCGGACCACCGCCCGGCTCGGGGTGCGGTCCAGCTCCTCGATCACCGCGTTCTCGAAGGCGCCCGCGCCGGTGAGGGTCACGGCCACCGAGTACCGGGCGCCACCGATGAGCGGGGCGAGGGAGTCGCCGAGCCGGGCGCCGTCGGTGCGCACCACCGGGGAGGGCGTGGTCAGTCTGCGCGAATGCAGCAGAACCGTGGACTCGATCAGCTTGCGCGCCTGTAACAGCGCCTGTTCCAGATGAGACGCGTGGTCGTCGGCCCGCTCCGTCGTCTCGTCGCCACGCCGTGGATCAACACCACGTGGATCAATTGCCACACCCATCCCGAATCCCCCGTCGATTGGCATGCACCGGTTCTTCGCCATCCGCCGAGCCCTGAGAATTCACCCGAGCGGAATGGCACCGTGCGTAGCAGTGTATTGGACACTAGATTGAGCCCACAGATTGGGTCAACCGTCAGCGAGTCAAGGTGCTCACCGGCCAAAGAACAAGTAAACGACCGTTTTCTGTGAAGCGTGCACCCATGCGCCGCAACTGTCAGGTTGCTGCGCACCGACCCCCTAAGCGGAATCGCTTCCCCTCCTTTTCGCCCCGATGCGCATGCGTACGATCACGCTTCGCCACACCGGTGTCCTCTTGAGGCCAACTCCGCTTCCCCACGGGCACCTTGCTGCCTACGGTGATCACGTGATGACACAGCCCCGCAGACTGCTTCAGCACCTTACGTCACAGTAGTCGACAATGACCACATGCGCCTCAGTTGTTTTGGCCTACGCTATCGACCGAAAAGCGCCATGAATTGCCTCCTTCTTTGTTGAGCGATAAAGAATTCAACCGTGCCAGGGGAATGAATTCGGCCATACTTTCCGCTCCCCGCCCGTCCTGCCGGGGAACGAATCCCGCTCCCCCGTGCGGCGGAGCCGGATGGTCCCGGAGAGGGACGCGGCCCCCGGCGCCGAGCGCGAAGATGATCGCAACGCACAGAAGGAGAGCTCGATGGACCGGTGGGACCGGATGGGGCGGCTGGCCGCGTACGGGGGCGCCGCCGCCATGGCCCCCTATGCCGTGATCAAGGTGTCGTGGGTGGTCGGCTCACTGCTCGGACTGGCGCCCGTCGGGGCCGGGTTCGGGCTCGCCGAATGGGTGGTGCTCAACACCGTCACGGTCGGCATGGCGGTCATCGGGATCACTCTCGGACTGGCGCTGGCCCGGCCGTGGGGGATGCGGCTGCCCGGGGTGCCACTGGTCTTCTGCGCCTGGGTCGGCGCGGGGTTCCTGGTCTCGATGCTGCCGTACGCGGTGGCCGACTCGCTGCTGTCGGAGCCGGACACCTCCGGGTCCGGGAGCGACAGCGACCCGCAGATGCCCGGCTGGGAGGCCGCCCTGATCCAGTTCGGCTTCATCGGCATGGGCCTGGGCCTCGCCCTCGCGCTCCCCGCCTATCTGCGCAGGCGCTGGCCGGAGGCGTTCACCGGCCGGGCCGGCGGGCCCTCACCGCTCGGCCGGGCGGCCGTGGCGCTCGGCGCCGCCGTCGGCCTGATGTGGCTGTACTGGGCGGCGGGCGGCACCGCGGGCCTCGCCCACCCCGACGAGGGCCGCACCACCTGGCGCCTGCTGTGCGGGATCTGCGGCACCTGGGCGCTGGTCGCCGCGTTCGCCGTGGCCCGTCCGGGCCGCGAGGGCCCCGGCCGGCTCCCCCGCTGGCTGCCGTCGGTCCTCGGCTGGCTCGGCTCGGGCTCGCTGTTCGCGTGGAGCGGCTGGAAGCTGCCCTTCACGCTGTACGTCGCGATCGCCTCGCCCCCCGACGTCGTCCTCCCGGAGCGGCTGGGCCTCGCGATCACCCTCCATCTGTGCGCCGCCCTGGCGGGCGGCGCCATGATGTGGACCCTCACCCGCGCCCCGTCCCGGACCGCCCCGGGCGTGGCCACGGCCCCGCCCGCCTGACGCCGCCCGACGCCAACGGCCTCGCGGGGCCGGGGCCTTCCGCCTCAGCCCTTCCGCCTCAGCGCTCCTCGCGCACCGGCTCCAGCACCGCCACGCACTCCACGTGGTGGGTCACCGGGAAGAGGTCGAAGGCGCGGGTGCGGCGCGGGGCGTAGCCCGCCTGGCGGAAGTACTCGAGGTCGCGGGCGAGGGCCGCCGGGTCGCAGGCGACGTAGGCGATGCGGCGGGCGCCCAGGGCCGCGAGGCGGGTGACCGTCTCCTTGCCCGCGCCCGCGCGGGGCGGGTCCAGGACGATCAGGTCGGCCTCGGTGATCCCGGTGCGGGGCAGCACCTGCTCGACCTTGCCGTGCTCGATACGGACGCGCTCCAGGTCCTGGAGGTTGTGCCGGGCGTCCTCGACCGCGCGCTTGCTCGACTCGATGCCCAGCACCGCGCCGCGCTCCCCCACCCGCTCGGCGATCGCGCCCGCGAAGAGGCCGACGCCGCAGTACAGATCGAGGGCCATCTCGCCCTTACGGGGCATCAGTCCCTGCATCACGGCCTCGACGAGGACGTCCGCCGCCTTGGAGTGGACCTGCCAGAAGCCGCCCTCGCCGACCCGCCAGGTGCGGCCCGCCGCGCGCTCGCGGACGAAGGGGCGGCCGTGGACGCGGTGCACCAGACGGGTCCGCTCACGGCCGCGGGACTCGCTGACCCGCAGCACCGAGACCGGCCGGTCCAGCTCCACGATCGGCAGCCGGCCGCCGGGGCGCGGGGTGAGGACCACCTGCCGGTCGGAGGAGCCGGTGGCGGCGATGGCCTCCACGGTGGCGATCTGGGGCCATTCGCGCTTCTCGACGCCGAGTTCGGTGACGCCGGTGGCGGCGATCAGACAGTGGTCGATCGGCTCGACCTCGTGCGAGCGGTGGCGGCGCAGCCCGGGACGGCCCTGCTCGTCCACCGCGTAACTCACCCGGGTGCGCCAGGCCGGAACCTCGCCGCGGGCCACCTTGTCGCCGGGCGCGGGCTCGACCGTGCCGTCCCAGCCCGCCTCTTCGGGGGTGAGCCCGGCCAGTCGGGCCAGCTGCTCGGTGATCACCTCGGCCTTGAGCCTGCGCTGGGCGCCGGGGGCGGCGTGCTGCCAGTCGCAGCCGCCGCACTTGCCGGGCCCGGCGAACGGGCACGGCGCCTCGACCCGGTCCTTGGAGGCGTCCAGCACCCGCACCGCGTCGGCGCGCAGGAAGCGCGCGCCCTCCTCGCCCTCGGTCACCCGGGCGACGACCCGCTCGCCGGGCAGCGCGTGCCGGACGAACAGCACCTGGCCCTCGGCGGTCCGGGCGATGCAGTGGCCGCCGTGCGCCACCGGGCCGACCTCGACCTCGTACTCCTCGCCGACCAGCGATGCCTTGGGTTCACTTTGCATGGCGGGCTCAGGCTCCAGAAGGGGTGAGGGGGCACGGTGGGACAACAGCCCACCAGTCTACGTCGCGCGCGACCTCACCCCGTCACCCCCGGAAGACCGGAGGCGCCCCGAGGGGGCGCGGGCCTGTGTCGATGTGCGGCTCCGCCGCGTGGGCGCGACCGGCCACGACGGCGCCCCGGACGATCGACGGCAGGTCAGGGCACTCCCCGCGGAGCGCCTAGCGTCCCGGCACCTGCGAGGTGACCCCCGGCTTCTCGCCCTTCGCCCCCTTCTCGCCCCTCTCCCGCTTGGGCGGGATCACCGGGCCGCGCCGCACCGCACCCGGCGCGCTCCACTCGGCCCGCTTGCGGGCCCGCTTCCGGGCCAGCTCGGAGGAGTCCAGCTGCCACGGCACGGAGGTCACCATGACGCCCGGGGTGAACAGCAGCCGCCCCTTGAGCCGCAGCGCGCTCTGGTTGTGCAGCAGATGCTCGTACCAGCGGCCGACCACGTACTCGGGGATGAAGACGGAGACCACATCGCGCGGGCTCTCCCGGCGCAGGCTCTTGACGTAGTCGATGACCGGCCGGGTGATCTCGCGGTAGGGCGAGTCGAGGATCTTGAGCGGTACGTCTATGCCGCGCTCGTGCCACACCGTCTGGAGCGCCTTGGTCTCGGCGGGATCCACATTGATGCTCAGGGCCTCCAGCCGGTGGGAGCGCATCAGCTTGGCGTAGGCCAGGGCGCGCAGCGTCGGCTTGTGGACCTTGGAGACCAGGACGATGGAGTGCACCCGGGAGGGGCGCACCTCCTCCTCGTCGAGCTGTTCGGTGGCCGCCGCCAACTCCTCGGAGACACCGTCGTAGTGGCGCCTGATGGCCGTCATGGTGACGTAGAAGATGACCATGCCGAGCAGGGCCACCCAGGCACCGTGGGTGAACTTCGTCAGCAGCACCACGACCAGCACCAGTCCGGTGAAGAAGGCCCCGAAGGTGTTGATCGCGCGGGCGCGGATCATGCGGCGGCGGGTGCCCGGGTCCCGCTCGGTGGCCAGATGGCGGTTCCAGTGCCGCACCATGCCGGTCTGGCTGAGGGTGAACGAGACGAAGACACCGACGATGTAGAGCTGGATCAGCCGGGTGGAGTCGGCCCCGTAGAGGTAGACCAGGACCGCGGCGGCGGAGGCCAGCAGCACGATGCCGTTGGAGAAGGCGAGCCGGTCGCCGCGGGTGTGCAGCTGCCGGGGCAGATAGCGGTCCTGGGCCAGGATCGAGCCGAGCAGCGGGAAGCCGTTGTACGCGGTGTTGGCGGCCAGGAACAGCACCAGCGCGGTGGCCGCCGCCAGCACCACGAAGAGGAACGAGCCGTCGCCGAAGACCGCGGCCGCGACCTGCGAGATCACCGGGTTCTGGGTGTAGTCGGCACCGAGCGGTGCCCCGTTCTTCAGCAGGTCGTGCGCGGGGTTCTCGGCCATCTTGACGTTGGTGGCCAGGGCGAGGGTGATGATGCCGACGAACATGGTCACGGCGAGCCCGCCCATCAGCGCCAGCGTGGTGGCCGCGTTACGGCTCTTGGGCTTGCGGAAGGCGGGCACGCCGTTGCTGATCGCCTCGACGCCGGTCAGGGCGGCACAGCCGTCGGAGAACGCGCGCAGCAGCAGGAAGATCAGCGCGAAGCCGGCCAGCCCGGTCTGCTCGGCGTGCACCTCGTAGCCCGCGGTGGGGGCCTTCATGTCATCGCCCAGGACCAGCCCGCGGTAGGCGCCCCAGAGGATCATCACGAAGACGCCGCCGACGAAGACATAGGTGGGGATCGCGAAGAGCTTCCCCGACTCCCGTACGCCCCGCAGGTTCATGAGCGTCAGCAGCAGGATGATCCCGACCGCGCACAGCGTCTTGTTCTCGACGAAGAAGGGGACGGCCGAGCCGAGGTTCTCCACACCCGAGGAGATCGACACCGCCACCGTGAGGACGTAGTCGACCAGCAGGGCGCTGGCGACGGTGAGTCCCGCCTTGGGGCCGAGGTTGGTGGTGGCTACCTCGTAGTCACCGCCTCCGCTGGGGTACGCGTGGACGTTCTGGCGGTACGAGGCGACCACCGTGAACATCAGCACGATGATGGCGATCGTGATCCATGGGCTGTAGTGGTAGGCCGACGCACCCGCCACGGACAGAACGATCATCACCTGCCCCGGCGCGTACGCGACGGAGGACAGGGGGTCGGAGGCGAAGACGGGGAGCGCGATGCGCTTCGGGAGGAGGGTCTCCCCCAGCTTGTCGCTGCGCAGCGCCCGCCCGATCAGGATCC
>NZ_JAAAYH010000455.1:0-7023 GCF_018035285.1 Streptomyces sp. MK37H
GCCCTCCCACAGCCGTGGCGGCAGCGCGTGCACCACCGCCGTGGGGCCGAGCCCCGCCCAGCGCGCCAGCACCTGGCCCATCCGCCCGTCCCGCCACGCCGCGCCCACCCCGTCGCTCACCACGAGCACCAGCGTGTGCCCGGAGGGGTCGGACAGCGCCGTCGTGGGCAGCAGGGGCGCCTCCGGGGCGTAGGGGCGGGCGCGCAGCGCGGGGGCGCCACCGCCGCGCGTGTGCAGGCCCAGCACCCGGACGACGCGGAAGGCGCCCGAGCGCTGCAGTACGGTGCGCAGCTCGACGGCGAGCCGCCGCCACAGCAGCATCGACATCCCGTCGTCGATGACGAGCGCGAGATCGAGCCAGCGTTCGCGGGCGGGGCGGGTCACCACGTCCGGCAGACCGGTCTCGGCGAGCGCCGTGGCGGTGGCGGCCTCGTCGAACTCCCGCTTGAGCGGATTGGGGCGGTGCTGTTTGAGCGGGCGCAGGGCGCGGCCGATGGAGAGCTCCTGATGCAGCGCCTTGTCCTCGGGCACGCGCAGCGGCAGCGCGCGCCGCACGTCCGGAAGCACGCCCTCCGCACCGTCCACGCCCTCCGCACCGGGCCCCTGGCTGCCGCCGTACAGACCCCGCAGCCGCTGATCGCCACCGCGCGGGGCCCGGGCGGGTCGCCGCTCAGGCGGGTCGTCCGGCCGCCCCTCGGCGGGGGCGGACGGCCGGGTGCCGGGCGTGCCGTCGTCGGCCCGCGCGGTAGGGGCGGGCGCGGTCGGCCGGTCGGTCCGCTGAGCGGACGCGGGCGGGGAGGCCGTGGAGGCCGAACCCGCGGGACGGGACACGGGCTCGGGGCGCGTGGCGGGCAGCGCCGTCCCGCCGCGGGTCACCGCCCGGGCCAGGGGCGCCCGCTCCGCGCCGTCCTCGGGCAGCCGTCCGGCCAGCCAGAGCACGTCGAGCAGCTCCTCCCTGGACAGCTCGAGACCGCTGGAGGCGAGGACCGCGATCGCCTCGTCAAGCCGTCCCAGCCGCCTGGTGTCGCCTTGCTCGGCGCGGTCTCGCCCGGTGCCGCCGCGCCTGGCGTCCCCCTGCTCGGCGTGGCCCTGCGTGGTGTCCCCCTGCCCGGTGCCGCCGCGCCTGGCGTCGCCCTGCGTGGCGTCCCCCTGCCCGGCGTGGCCCTGCGTGGCGTCCCCCTGCCCGGTGCCGCCGCGCCTGGCGTCGTCCTGCGTGGCGTCCCCCTGCTCGGCGTGGCCCTGCGTGGTGTCCCCCTGCCCGGTGCCGCCGCGCCTGGCGTCGTCCTGCGTGGCGTCCCCCTGCTCGGCGTGGCCCTGCGTGGTGTCTCCCTGCCCGGTGCCGCCGCGCCTGGCGTCGCCCTGCCCGGTGCCGCCCTGCTCGGCGTCGCCCTGCCCGGCGCCGCCCTGCTCGGCGTCGCCCTGCGTGGCGTCTCCCTGCCCGGTGCCGCCGCGCCTGGCGTCGCCCTGCGTGGCGTCCCCCTGCTCGGCGTGGCCCTGCGTGGTGTCTCCCTGCCCGGTGCCGCCGCGCCTGGCGTCACCCTGCCCGGCGCCGCCCCGCTCGGCGTCCCCCCGCTCCACGCGTCACACCGCCCCGCCCAGCCGGTGCAGCACCGCTTCCAGCAGCCCGTCCGCCGTCACGTCCATGCCGCCCGCCCGCAGGAACACGGCGTTCAGCAGCTGGTCGGTCGCCAGCTCGCGGGCCGCGCGGCGCCGGAGGAAGGCGTCCAGCAGCTGATCGACCTCCTCCAGCGCGTCGTCTCCCAGGTGCGCGGTGACGATCGCCCGCAGCCGCGACTCGTCGGGGGTGGGCAGCTCCAGCCGGACACAGCGGCGGAGGAAGGCGGGCGGGAAGTCGCGCTCACCGTTGCTGGTGATCACCACGACCGGGAACTCCTCGCACACCAGCCGGCCCCGCCGCACCGTGGCCCGCTCGCCCGCCCGCTCGGTGAGCACCTCCACCACCGACTGCTCCTCCGGCAGCCGGGCCAGCTCGGGGATCTCGAACTCGCCCTCCTCGAAGACGGTCAGCAGATCGTTCGGCAGGTCGACATCGCCCTTGTCGAGCTCGTCGACGAGCAGCACCCGGGGGCGTTCGCCCGGCACCAGCGCGGTGCCCAGCGGCCCGAGCCGTACGAAGCTGCCGATGTCGGGCTCGGCCTCGCCACGGTCGCGCGTCAGGGCCGTCTCGCGCAGCCGCCCGATCGCGTCGTAGCGGTAGAGCGCGTCCTGCACGGTGGAACGGCTGTTGACCGGCCAGCGCAGCACCTCGCCCAGGTCCATCTCATGCGAGATCGCCCGCGCGAGCGAGGACTTGCCGGTCCCCGGGCTGCCGGTGACGAGCAGCGGACGCCGCAGATGGAGGGCCGCGTTGACCACGTCCGCGTGCTCGGGCTCGATCAGATACGGCGCCGGGCGCGCCGGACCGGAAGCGGACGGCGTCCGGTTCCCATCGGCGGCCGCCCGCTCCCCGCCGGGGGCTGCCTGCTCCCCGCCGGCGGCCGCCCGCTCCCCGTCAGGGACTGCCCGCTCCCCGGCGCCGAAGCGGCGCCACGGCGGGGCGGGTGGCATCTCCATGTGCCGGGGCACGCCGTCCCCCCGGAACAGCCGCCAGCCGGGCTCTTCCCGTGGATTCATCGGGGAACCTCCCTCTCGGCCCGCCTCAGCGGACATCGCGCGCCTCCTGCCGTCTCGTCACCATGTCTCACTGCCCCCGCGCCGCGCGGTCACCGCGTCCCACCGTCACTCCGTGGGGTCCACAAGGTCCAGCCGTGGCAGCGCCCGCCCGGCATCGGCCCAGGCGAGCACCGGCCGCCCGGTGTACTCGTCGGGCCGCTGCAGGGTCTTCGTGCGGTAGGTCCGTACGGCCTCGGGCAGTTGACGGGTGCTCGCCCCCGCCGCGTGGCGCACGGCCGGGGACCCCTGCTCCCCGCTGCGATCCCACAGCACCACCGGAACGCCCGCGGCCAGACACATCTGCACCACACCGGTGCGCCGGTGGGCCGCCACATCGACGGTGACCCGGGCCGTGAGCCGCTCCATGAGCAGACCGCACACCGCCTCCGGGTCCGGGGCCGTGGCGTCGTCGATGTGCACGGGCTCCTCGGCCTCCAGCCGGGCCCAGCGCTCCCGCCACTGGTCCAGCATCGTGCCGCCGTTCAGCTCCCGCAGCTCGGGGCAGTTGACGACCAGGGGGTACGGGGTGCCGAGCCGGATGGGGAGCACCGCTCCCGGCCCCGCGGCCTTCCAGCGGTCCACGGGCACCTCCAGGGCGTCCCGGTCCACGATCAGCTCGATGACGGGCCGCGGCCCCGAGGGGTCGGGGCGGCGCAGCGCGCCCACGGCGGCGAAGATCTCCTGGGCCACTTCCTGCGCACCGCGCGGCCGTTCGCTGTCGTCCGACACCTGGCGCAGCCCGTCCCCGTCGTCGCACCACAGCCGCAGCCGGTAGCGCTCCGGCTCCTCCTCCCGCGCCGCCACCGGCGAGCCGCCCGGTGCGGCCCCGCAGCGGTCCAGCTTGGCCACGACGCGGGGCGCGGTGCCCCGGGAGGCGCTCCGGGCCCACTGCTCGGCGTCGTGGCGGCGGTCCATCAGGGCGGCGTCATGGACACCGAGACGGCGGGCGACCGCCGCGTTCCACCGCCGCAGCGCGGCGCGCTGCTCCGCCGGGCAGCATCCGGCGGCCACGAACTCCACGGCCCGCAGCAGGCCCGGCACGGCGGGCATGACTCCGTCGTCGGCCGCCGAACTGTCCCCGTGCAGCCCCTCCACATGGGCGATCAGCGCCTCGAACCGCCCGCCGACGCCGTCTCCGCCGCCGACGCCGCCCAGGCCGTCTCCGCCGCCGACGCCGCCCAGGCCGTCTCCGCCGCCGTCCCGGTCACGGCCGTGGTGACCGTCACCGCCGGTGAGCAGCGCCGCGGGCAGGGCCGCCAGCGGCAGTGCCGCCCGTACGGCCCCGGGGACACCGGCCGCGGCGGCCGCGGGCAGGGCGCGCAGCTGGACCAGCAGCCGCTCGTGCTCACCCGGCGAGAGCAGCTTGGGCAGCCCGCAGCGGCGTCCTATGGCGAGGAGGTCGTCGGCCACCGGGCCCGCCGTGCCGCGCACCGCCTCGACCAGCGCGGGCAGCGCACGCCCCCGGGTGAGCAGCAGATGGGCGAACTCCTCGGCGGAGGGCACGCCGTCCGCGCGATGGCCGAGGCCGCACTGCCGGGCGACCGTACGGCAGCAGCGGACCCAGCCCTCGGACAGCGTCAGCGGCCCGTCCAGCAGGGCGACGAGCTCCGCGTAGGCGGGGTGGTCGCGCACGTCCTCCGCGGGCTGCCGGGGCAGCAAGTGGCCCGCCCCGGCGTCGTCCAGCTCCCGCGTCACGCGCTGCCAGGGGATTCCCCAGGCGCGGCGCAGCGTCCCCTGGACGCGGAGCTTGGCCGTCACGAGCCCGACGACGGCGCCCTCCTCGTTGGACCACAACGGGCCGCCGCTGTAGGCGGGTTCGATGTCCAGGGCGCGCTCGGCCCCGTCGAAGTAGCCGAACCGCCCGTCGCACGCGCTCACTTCGGCGTCGGCGAACACCCCCGGCTCCCCGCTGCCGTGCCAGGCCCGTACGAGCTGCCGCTTGGCCATCGGGTGCCAGCGCGGCGGCTCGATCGCGGGCGGCGGGCTTACGTTCAGCCGCAGGACGGCGAGGTCGCCGTTCCACTCGAAGGCGCCCAGGCCGCCGTCGTCGGTCCGGGGCGGTATCCAGACCGCCAGCTCGGCATGGGCCTCGACGGTGTGCTCCGGTCCGTGGAGCCGTACGGACACGGCGATCGGGCCCGGGTGATCCGGGTCCAGCATGTCCTTTCCCAGCGCGCTGTTGACCACATGAGCGCACGTCAGCAGGTGGCGGCGCGGCAGCAGGACGCCCGCGCCCGCCGGTCTTCCGTCGGCCTTGGCGAGAATGGACACCGCGGGCCGTGACGAGACCCCGTGCGCGTGGAACCACCCCATGGGCTTCAGCCCGCGAGGCCGGGCCGGGACGGCCGCGGCGGCACCGCCGGCTCGGGCCGCTCCGACGGCCGCCAGGTGGCCGAAATGGTCAGGTTGGCGTTCCCGTTGGCGCCCACGATGCCGAGTTTGAGGTCCTGGCCGACCTGCACCCCGAACTGCACGGTGAACTCCTGGGGCGGATGCGGAGCCGAGCTGACGGCGTCGTGCACATCCTGGAGCACCGGCCCCAGCCCTTGCAGGATGACGCCCAGACCGGCGTTGGCGAGCGTGGCCGCGGCCCGCGCACCGCGCCCCACCGGTGTCACGCCGCCGACGCCGCCGTAGGCGTCCTCGGGGGAGGCGTCTCCCACGGGGGCCAGTTCCAGCCGTACGGTCGTGCCGTCCGCCAGGGGTATCTCACGGTGTTCCGTCACATTCCTCATCATGCCGATCATCAGGCCTCCGGTCTGCCCCTTCGCACCAAACGCCGCCGGAACGACGGACGGGGGACGAGGCGCGGGGCCACGGGGCGCGGGCGCCCCAGCGCGTAAGGTCGATGTCGGATTCCCGCGAGCCTGCCCCTACCCCGCTGGCGGATGCTGGACCCATGCACACCGACACCGACCGGTGCCTCCGCGCCGCACAGGCCAAGGACGCCCGCTTCGACGGGTGGTTCTTCATCGCCGTCGTGACCACCGGGATCTACTGCCGGCCGAGCTGCCCGGTCGTCGGGCCCAAGCCCGAGAACATGCGGTTCTACCCCAGCGCCGCGGCCGCCCAGCAGGCCGGGTTCCGGGCCTGCAAGCGGTGCCGTCCTGACGCCGTCCCCGGCTCGCCGCAGTGGAACGAGCGGGCGGATCTGGTGGCCCGTGCCATGCGGCTGATCGCCGACGGTGTGGTGGACCGGGACGGGGTGCCGGGCCTGGCGGCCCGGCTGGGATACAGCACCCGGCAGATCGAGCGGCAGCTGCTCGCCGAGCTCGGCGCGGGCCCGCTCGCACTCGCCAGGGCCCAGCGGGCGCAGACCGCGCGGCTGCTGATCGAGACCAGCGCGCTGCCGATGGCGGACATCGCCTTCGCGGCCGGGTTCGCCAGCGTCCGCGCGTTCAACGAGACCGTACGGGAGATCTTCGCGCTCTCCCCGACCGAGCTGCGGCAGCGAGCCGGCCGCGGACCGCGGACCAGCGTGCCGGGGGCGCTCACGCTGCGGCTGCCGTTCCGGGCGCCGCTGTGCCCCGACAACCTCTTCGGGCACCTGGCCGCCACCGCCGTCCCCGGCGTCGAGGAGTGGCGCGACGGCGCGTACCGGCGCACCCTGCGGCTGCCGTACGGGCCCGGGGTGGTCACCCTCAGCCCCCGGCCGGACCACATCGCGTGCCAGCTCTCCCTCGCCGACCTGCGCGACCTGGCCGGGGCGATCAGCCGCTGCCGGCGGCTGCTGGACCTCGACGCGGACCCGGCCGCCGTGGACGACCTGCTGCGTACGGATCTGCAACTGGCCCCGCTGGTCGACAAGGCCCCGGGGCGGCGGGTGCCGCGTGCGGTGGACGCGGACGAGTTCGCGGTGCGCGCGGTGCTCGGACAGCAGGTGTCCACGGCTGCCGCCCGCACCCACGCCGGGCGCCTGGTGACGGCGCACGGCGAGCCCGTGGAGGACCCGGCGGGCGGCCTGACCCACCTCTTCCCGTCCGTCCAGGCCCTCGCCGGGCTCGACCCCGAGAAGCTGGCCATGCCCCGCACCCGCCGCGCCACCCTCACCGGGCTGATCGGCGCGCTCGCCGAGGGCCGGGTCGCGCTCGGCGTCGGCAGCGACTGGGACGAGGCCCGCGCGAGTCTCGGCGCGCTGCCGGGGCTCGGCCCCTGGACCGTCGAGGTGATCGCGATGCGCGCCCTCGGCGACCCGGACGCCTTCCTCCCGACCGACCTCGGAGTGCGCCGCGCCGCCGCCGATCTGGGCCTGCCCGCCACGCCCGGCGCCCTCACCCGCCACTCGACCCGCTGGCGCCCCTGGCGCGCCTACGCCGTCCAGTACCTATGGGCCACGGACGCCGCCCACGC
>NZ_JAAAYH010000456.1:0-6977 GCF_018035285.1 Streptomyces sp. MK37H
GCCGAGCTGGTCCGCCAGCCGGTTCCGCGCCGCGGAGAAGACCTCCAGCGCCTCGGCCCGCCGTCCGGTGGTGGCGAGCACCCGGATCAGCTGGGCCTGCAGGGTCTCGTCCAGCGCGTGGTGGGCGGCGAACTGCTGCAGCACGGTGGGCAGCCGCTCCGGCACCTCGGAGACCAGCGCCGTGGTGGCCGCCTCCTTGGCGATGGCCAGAAGTTCACGGTCGACACCGGAGAAGACGGGATGGGTCTGGATGTCGGAGGGGACTCCGGTGGCGGTCGGTCCCTGCCACAGGGCGAGCGCCTGGGCGAAGAGCTCGGCACCCCGCTCCGGCTCCCCCTCGGCGGCGGTGCGCCGGGCCGATTCGCTCAGGTGCCGGAAACGCAGCAGATCCAGCGTGTCCGGGCCGACGTTCAGCCGATAGCCGCCGGAGCTGCGCACCAGCCGGCTGCCCTCCGCCCGCACCGCCAGGCCCGGTTCCAGCAGCCGGCGCACCGAGCCCACATGGCGGTGCACCACATTCACCGCGGTGCTCGGCGGATCCTGTGCCCAGAGGACATCGACGATCTCGCTGAGCGCCACCGGCTGCCCCGCCCGCACCAGCAACAGCGCCAGCAGCGCTCGCTGTTTGGGTGGGCCCAGCTCCAGTTCGGCGTCCTCGCGCCACGCCCTGACCGGGCCTAACACCGTAAATCGCACAACTAGGGATCTTAGTCGGGCCCGTTTCGGGCACCGTGCTCTTCCGGCCGACGTGTGTCGTCAGACTTTCGTCACTCAATCGGCGTCCCCTTCTTTTACGCTCCCGCCATCGACACATTCGCCTCGGGGGGAACGGGACGATGGACATCAACGAGGCGGCCGTCATGACCGACGCCGACACTTTCTTGACGACGCTGTACCGGCGTCACGGCTCGGCGCTGCTCCGGCTGGCGGCCCGGCTGCTGGGCGGGGACTGGCACCGGGCCCAGGACATCGTGCAGGAGGTGGCGATCCGGGCCTGGCAGCGCCCGATGGACATCGGCCCCATGGACGCCACCGCCCGCCACCGGCTGTTAACGGTGGTCAGTGATCTGGTCGGCGATCTGGTCGGCGACGCCCACCAGGACCAGGTGGAGCCGCGGACGGAGATGGCCGGTGAGGCCGATATGGCGATGCCGGCCGCGCCGGACGCGGTCGATCAGACGCTCACCGCCCGGGTGGTGTGGGACGCCCTGGCGGACCTGGCGCCCCCGCAGCGCGAGGTGCTGCTGCATCTGCACTATCTGGACCGCAGTGTGAGCCAGGCGGCCCGGGCGCTCGGGGTGCCTCCCGGAACCGTCAAGTCGCGGACGTACTACGCGACTCGGGCGCTGCGAACGGCCCTGCAGGCGCGGGGGATCACCGACTGCTGACCGCCCCCGGCCACCCGCCGACTGCTTTCTGATCGAATGATCGCTACTATGGCGGTGTTTCGATACAGAGACGAAAGCCGATCGCGTCGGAGGTGGGGAACATGCGGGAGCCGGCGCAGAAGCGGCAGGCACGGATCGCGGCCCTCGTGGAGGCCAGAGGCAGCGCCCGGATCACCGATCTCGCGGATGAGCTGGCGGTGTCCGTCGTCACCGTACGGCGGGACGTGGAGGAACTGGCCCAGCGCGGGGAGCTGCGCCGCGGCCACGGGGTGGCGCGCTCGCTGCAGCCGATGGCCCAGGAGTCCACCGCCACCGGCGACACCATCGGCATGGTGGTCCCGGAGCGCAACACCTACCTCACCGAGGCCGTCCAGGCGGCGCGCGAGGCCGCCGAGAAGGCCGGGCTGCGGCTCGCGCTGCACATCGCCGCGGACGAGCACGGGACCGAGCACGGGACCGAGCGCGCGGTCCGCCAGGCGCTGGACGCGGGCGCGCGGGGGCTGCTGCTCGCCCCGCGCTGGCGCACCGAGGCGGAGGCGCGGGCGGACCATGCCTGGCTCGCCGACCTGGAGGTCCCCGTGGTGCTGGTGGAGCGCAGGCCCCACCGGGGCAGCGCGATCTACGGGCTGGACTGTGTGCGCTCGGACCACGCCTACGGGGTCCATCTGGCGCTGGAGCACCTGATCTCGCTGGGGCACCGGCGCATCGTGCTGGCGGCGCGCGACGACAGCCCCACCGCGCGGGTGGTCCGGTCGGAGTTCGCCGCGCAGACCGCCGCCCGCGGCATCAGCGAGGGGTGCCCGGTGATGCTCAGCTCGCGCACCGCGGGGCCCGACCCCAGCCCGCGCGACGAGCGGGAGGCCGACCTGGCCGCCGCGGTGCGCCGGGCCGGGGCCACCGCCGCTCTGATCCACGGCGACATGGACGCGCTGGTGCTGGTCCAGCGGCTGCGCGAGGCGGGCATCGAGGTGCCGCGGGACTGCTCGGTGGTCGCCTACAACGATGTGGTCGCCGACATGGGGCAGATCGCGCTGACGGCGGTGGCCCCGCCCAAGGGGGAGGTCGGGCAGGCGGCGCTGGAGCTGCTGACCCGCCAGCTGGAGCGGACCCGGGCCGGGCGGTGGGCCGGCGCCGCCCGCCATCTGGAGCTGCTGCCGCACCTCGTGGTCCGGGATTCCACCGCCCCGCTTCACTGAGCGTTTGACCGCTTTAGTTTCTACTGTTCGATGTATTGACGGAATTTCAGTCAAGCGCTCAGGATTCCCTCTGGCTCCACCGTTGAATCAGGGGAGGGTCCATGCCTGGCCATAGACGCCCAGGACGCCCGATGCCCGGACACCGGGCTACGGCGGGCACCACCGCACTGCTCACGCTGCTCGTCCTCGTCCTGGCGGGCTGCTCCACAAGCCGCGGGTCCGACACCGCCGGTGACGGCCCCGTGCGCCTCACCTTCTGGTCGGCGCTGCGCGGCAGTCAGGAGGTCGTCGACGAGTTCAACCGCACCCACACCGACATCAAGGTGGACTTCCAGCAGGTCCCCTCCGGCGAGCAGGGCGGCTGGGCCAAGCTCAGCAACGCCGCCCGTGCGAGCAACGCCCCCGATGTCGCCACCATCGAATACCCCCAGCTGCCCAGCTTCACCATCGACGGCGTACCCCGGGACATCACCAAGCTGCTGCCCGGCTCGGTGCGCCGCAAGATCCTGCCGCAGGCGCTGGACCTCACCACCTTCGACGGGCGCACCTACGCCGTACCGGTGGACATCGAGCCGATGGTCTTCCTGTACCGCAAGGACATCTTCACCAAGAACCACATCCCGGTCCCCAAGACCTGGGCGGAGTTCGAGAGTTCGGCCCGCGAGCTCAAGAAGGCCCAGCCCCGCTCCCGGATCGCCAGCCTCTTCACCACCGGCGGCACCCTCTACATGGCCGGGTACGCCTGGCAGGCCGGGGCCCAGTGGTACCAGACCTCCAACGACACCTGGCGCGTCTCCATGGACGACGCCCCCACCCGCAAGGTCGCCGGCTACTGGCAGCGGCTGATGGACGACGACCTGGTGCGCGTCGAGCCCGGCTCCAGCCAGCAGTGGCGCGCCCATCTGCGCAGCGGTGAGACGGCCGGTTATCTGGCGGGCGCCTGGGCCGCGGGCTCCATGATGGCGTCGACCCCCGATGGCAAGGGCAAATGGGCCATCGCGCCGATGCCGCAGTGGGACCCGGCGAAGCCCAAGGTGAGCACGCAGGGCGGCTCGACCTTCATGGTCACCAAGGACAGCCGGCACCCCAAGGAGGCCATGGAGTTCATCTCCTGGATGGTGACCAGCCCCGACGCCCTGCGGGCCAAGCTCGCCAGCGGCGTCAGCAGCGCCTTCCCGTCCGTGCCCAGCCTGGTCCCGGTCGCCCGCAAGGAGATGGACACCAGCTACTACTCCGGACAGGACATCTTCGGCCTCTTCGGGAAGCAGGCCGAGATGATCACCTCCACCTGGAAGTGGGGACCGCGGATGGTCTCGACCACCACCTCCGGCGACGACGGGCTCGCCCGGGCCGGGGCCGGCAGCGGCACCGTCCTGGAGGCCCTGCGCGAAGCCCAGAGCAGAACCATGCCCGACCTGAAGAGCCTCGGCCTGTCGGTCACCACCGACTGAGCCCGCCCCTCCACACCTCACACCGCACCTTCCGAGCCGCACTCACCACGCCTGAGCCGAGGTACTCCGTGAGCACAGTCACGTCCTCAAGACGGACGGCACCGCCACCGGCGGCCGCCGCCGACCCGCCCCGCAGAACCGGACGGCGCCAGCAGCGGATCGCCGCCACCGTCCTGCTGACCCCCTTCACGGCGCTGCTCATCGCCGTGTTCCTCGTCCCCGTCGGCTACGCCATCTACCTCAGCCTCTTCGGCGAGGACCACAGCGGGCTCGGCTTCGGCGGCGGGGAGACCGTCTTCACCGGACTGCGCAGCTATCTCGCGGTGCTGCAGGACCCCAGCTTCCTCTCCGGGTTCGGCACCATCGCCCTCTACTGCGTGATCTTCGTCCCCACCGTGGTCGTCAGCGCCCTCGCGCTCGCCCTGCTGCTCGACTCGGGCCTCATCCGGCTGCGGCGGACCTCGCAGATGCTGCTCTATCTGCCGCACGCCGTGCCCGGCATCATCGCGGCCGTCATCTGGCTGTACCTCTACACCCCGGGGCTCAGCCCGGTCATCAAGCTCTTCGCGCAGGCCGACATCACCATCGACTTCCTCGGCCTGCACACCGTGCTCCCGTCGATCGTCAACATCGCCCTGTGGAGCGGCCTCGGCTACAACATGATCATCTTCTACGCCGCGCTCCAGGCGCTGCCGCGCGAGGTGATCGAGGCGGCGACCATCGACGGCGCCGGCGGCATCCGCACCGCGCTCCAGGTCAAGGTGCCCATCATCAGGGCTTCCGTGGTGATGGTGTGCATGTTCTCCCTGATCGGCGCGTTGCAGCTGTTCACCGAGCCCATGCTGATGAACCAGGCCACCCCGATGGTCAACTCCCGCTTCACCCCGAACATGTACATCTACGACGCGGCCTTCCGCCGCAACAACTACGGACTCGCCTCCGCGGCCTCCGTCATCCTCCTGATCGTCACCTGCGTCCTGTCGTACGCCGTGACGCGCTGGTCGGGCCGCCGGGAACGGAGAGCGTGATGACCACGACCACACCCACCACCCCCGTGAGCCCCTCCCGGGGACCGGGACCGTCCAGGCCGCTCGGCAAGCCCTTCGGCGGCTCCAAGCTGACCAGCCGCGGCATCGCCAACGCCGTGGTCCTGATCGCCGCCCTCTACACCATGCTGCCCGCGCTGTGGCTGCTGCTGGCGTCCACCAAGAACGCCGACGCCCTCTTCGGCAGCGACATCTTCTCGCTCGGCGACTTCTCCTTCGCCCGCAACCTCTCCGACCTGTTCTCCATGGACGGCGGGCTCTACGGCGAGTGGTACGTCAACAGCCTGCTGTACGCGGTCGTCGGGGCCCTGGTGGGCTCGCTCATCAGCGTCGCCGCGGGCTACGCCTTCGACAAGTACGAGTTCCGGCACAAGGAGAAGTTCTTCGGGCTCGTCCTCACCGGCGTCATGGTGCCGCCGACCGTGCTGGCCCTTCCGCTCTATCTGGTGGCCTCCGAGATCGGGATGGTCAACACCTTCTGGTCGGTCTTCATCCCGGTGCTCTTCAACCCCTTCGGCGTCTACCTCGCCCGCCTGCTCAGCAGCGGCTATGTGCCCAACGAGGTGCTGGAGGCGTCCCGGGTCGACGGCGCGGGCGAGCTGCAGACCTATGTGCGGGTCAGCCTGCGGATGCTCGGGCCCGGGTTCGTGACCGTCTTCCTCTTCCAGCTCACGGCCATCTGGAACAACTTCTTCCTTCCGATGGTGATGCTCTCCGACCAGCACCTGTATCCGCTCAGCCTCGGCCTCTACACCTGGAACAGCGCCGCCACCGTCTCGCCCGAGTACTACCCCCTCGTGGTTATCGGCTCACTGCTCGCCGTCGTGCCGCTGATCCTGGCGTTCGTCCTGTTGCAGCGCTACTGGAAGTCCGGACTGACCGCAGGGAGCGTCAAGTGACCGCAAGCCACCTCTCCGCCCGCCGCCGCCCCCATGCCGCCCTGGCCATGGCCGAGCGGTCCGCCCGGCAGGTGCTCGGGCCCGCAAGCCTGGACCGGCTCATCGACCTCCTCGACCTCGACCCCGGCCTCGTCCTCGACGACTTCACCACCCCGGCCGCCCGCAGCGCCCTCGCCGACACCGAACTGCTGGTCACCGGCTGGGGCTGCCCGCCCCTGGACCGCCGCACGCTCGACGCCGCGCCCCGGCTGCGCGCCGTGGTGCACACCGCGGGCACCGTGCGCCACCACATCACCGACGCCTGCTGGGAGCGCGGCATCGCGGTCTCCTCGGCGGCCGCGGCCAACGCCGTGCCCGTCGCCGAGTACACCGTCGCCATGATCCTGCTGTCCAACAAGCGCGTCCTGGACATCGCCCGGGACTACCGCGCCGAGCGGCGCACGATCGACTGGAACGAGCGCTATCCGGACGCCGGCAACTACCGCCGGACCGTGGGCATCCTCAGCGCCTCCGCCATCGGCCGCCGGGTGATGGAACTGCTCCGCCCGTACGACCTCGACCTCCTGCTCCACGACCCGTATGTCACCGCTCAGGAGGCGAAGGAGCTCGGGGCGCGCCCGGTGCCGTTGCGGGAACTCTTCGCCGGCAGCGATGTCATCAGCGTCCACACCCCCCTGCTGCCCGCCACCCAGGGGCTGGTCAGCCGGGAGCTGCTGGCCGCCATGCCGGACGGCGCCACGCTCATCAACACCGCGCGCGGGGCGGTGGTGGACCAGGAGGCGCTGACCGAGGAGGTGGTGGCCGGGCGGATCCGCGCCGTACTCGACGTCACCGTCCCGGAGCTGCTGCCCGCCACCTCCCCGCTCTACGACTGCGACAACGCGCTCATCACCCCCCACATCGCCGGATCCAAGAGCGGTGAGCTGCGCCGCCTGGCCGACCTCGCCATCGGCGAGATCGAGCACTACGTCACCGGCCGCCCCTTCGCCCACCCCGT
>NZ_JAAAYH010000457.1:0-6952 GCF_018035285.1 Streptomyces sp. MK37H
CGCCCGCGAGGACCTGCCCCAGCAGCTGCAGGCTGAGCGCCCCGGCGCGGGCCATCGGCACGGCGACGCTGGTCAGGGACGGCTGGGACACCTCGGCGAAGGGGATGTCGTCGAACCCGATGACACTGAGGTCCCCGGGCACGCTCAGCCCCAGCGCCCGGGCGCCGGTGAGCACACCGAACGCCATCAGGTCGTTGTGGGCGACGACGGCGGAGGCGCCCGAGGCCATGACGCTCGCGGCGGCGGCGGTGCCGCCCGCCACCGTCTCGGACTGCCAGCCCAGCAACTCCAGCTGCAGCCCGGCGCGTTCGGTCTCGGCGCGGATGAGGTCGACGCGGTGGGCGTTGGACCAGGAGCGCCGCATGCCCTGGACGTAGGCGATCCGCCGGTGTCCGAGGGCGGCGAGGTACTCCACGGCCTGGCGCATCCCGTGGGCGGCGTCGGCGAGCACACAGTCGGTGCCGGACGTTTCGCGGTTGACCAGCACGGCGGGGGTGCGGCCGCAGATGTCGAGCACATCGTCCGCGTCCAGCCGGGGAGAGCACACGACCAGGCCGTCCGCCCGCTCCTTCAGATGTGCGAGGACCTCGCGCTCACGGTCCGGGTCGAGGTCGGTGTCGGCGAGGACGACGGTCTGCCTGCGGTGCCGGCACTCGCCCTGTGCGGCCTTGACGAAGGCCCCGAAGACGGGGTTGGCGATATCGGGGACGACGAGCGCGACGGTGGCGGTCTCGGCCCGGGCCGCGGTGGCGCTCTCGGCGGTGCGCGCCACGGGTGGTTCGTACCCCAGCTCCTGCGCGACGGTCAGCACCTTGCGCAGGGTCTGGGGGCCGAGCCGGCCGGGGTCGCTGAACGCCCGGGACGCCGTGGACAGCGCGACATTGGCGCCTTTGGCGACATCGGTCAGGGTGGGGGCCATGGCAGCCCGTTACCGGTGTGACGAGGTGGGATGGATGAACGGCATGTGGCATGGTCTTCACCGTTGCGCAACCTTGTCAACGCTTGCCAAAACATTGGCAAGACCGGTCGGCGCCGAAGCCTTCCGCGGTCCAGAGTGGCCTTCCGCGGTCCGGAGCGGCCTTTCGTGGTCCGGACGGGCCTTTCGTGGTCCGGACGGGCCTTTCGCGGTCCGGCGAAATCTTCCCCGGCTCAACGGGTGCATGCGTGCGCGTGTATGCACATAATGGCGGCATGGAGTCCCATCACCACGGACACCGGCACCACCACCGCCGGCACCAGCTCGCGCATCTGCTGAAACCGTACTCCCACGAGTCGGCGCAGAAGGTCGACTCCGCGCTGGAGTCCTCGGCCGAGGGCATGCGCGCCCTGTGGCTCTCCCTCGCCGTCCTCGGCGCCACCGCGGTCCTCCAGGCCGCGGTCGTCGTGCTGTCCGGCTCGGTGGCGCTGCTGGGCGACACCGTCCATAACGCCGCCGACGCGCTGACCGCGCTGCCGCTCGGCGTGGCGTTCGTCCTGGGGCGCCGTGCGGCGAACCGCCGGTTCACCTACGGCTACGGCCGGGCCGAGGACCTGGCCGGGATCGTCATCGTCATGACCATCGCCGCCTCGGCGGCCCTGGCCGCGTACGAGGCCGTGGAGCGGCTGCTGCACCCGCGCGCCATGTCCCATCCGGGCGTCGTCGCGGTCGCGGCGGTCCTCGGCTTCATCGGCAACGAATGGGTGGCCCGGCACCGGATCCGGGTCGGGCGGCGGATCGGCTCGGCGGCCCTGGTCGCCGACGGACTGCACGCCCGAACCGACGGCTTCACCTCCCTGGCCGTGCTGCTGGGCGCGGGCGGCGCGGCGCTCGGCTGGCAGTCCGCGGACCCGATCGTCGGCCTGGCCATCACCGCCGCCATCCTGCTCGTCCTCAAGGACGCGGCCCGCGAGGTGTTCCGGCGGCTGATGGACTCCGTCGACCCGGCGGTGACCGACGCGGGCGAGGCCGCCCTGCGCGAGGTCCCCGGAGTGCTCGGCGTGACCGAGCTCCGGATGCGCTGGATCGGCCACCGGCTGCGCGCCGAGGTCACGGTCGAGGTGGACGGTGGCCTGGAACTGCGCGCGGCGCACGATGTGGCGGTCGGGGCCGAACACGCCCTCCTTCACTCGGTGCCCCGGCTGACCGCCGCCCTGGTGCACACCGATCCGGCCCCCGGGCCGGGCGCGGAGGACCCGCATCGCCTGCTGGCCCACCACGCCGGGTGAGTGCCACCGCGTATCGGGTGTCCACTCCGCCGAGGCTCAGTCGTGCGACGGGGCCCCGGTGACCATGTGGTCCGCGTGGTTGACGGCCTCGGTGACCAGTCGGCGCAGATGGCCGTCGTGGAGGGAGTACACCGAGCGGCGGCCCTCCTTGCGCACCTGGACCAGCCCGGCCAGCCGGAGCTTGGCCAGATGCTGGCTGACCGCCGGGCGGGCCGCCCCGCTGGCCTCGGTGAGGGTGTTGACATCCGCCTCGCCCCGGGCGAGGGACCACACGAGATGCAGCCGGGTCGGGTCGGACAGCAGCGAGAAGACATTGGCGGCCGTGGCGAACTGCGCCGCGCCGCTGGGATGCGTATGCGATCGGGTCGCAGTTGATGAGGGTTCGCTGCCCGGCATGCCCCCATCGTAGAGCGGCGGGCGAGGGGCGGATCCCGCTCGGCCCGCACGGTGTCGAGCGGGAAGACCGGCCGAAGCGCGGCCGGTGGCCGGAACCCCGCACCATACTGGAGCACATGCACTACGCCGTCTCCCGCCAACTCCCGCTGCCGCGCGCCCTCGGACCCGCCACCGCCTCATACCCGGGCCGGGGCTGAGCGATGGGGGACACGGCGAACACCCCTGCCGGACCGGGGGAGTTGCGGCGGCGCCTCGGGGTCTTCGACGCGGTCGTGGTCGGCCTGGGGTCGATGATCGGCGCGGGGATCTTCGGGGCGCTGGGGCCCGCGGCGCGGGAGGCGGGGACGGGGCTGCTGCTCGGCCTGGTGGCCGCCGGGGTGGTGGCGTACTGCAACGCCACCTCCTCCGCGCGGCTGGCCGCCCGCTATCCGCGGTCCGGCGGCACCTATGTCTACGGCCGTGAGCGGCTGGGCGACTTCTGGGGGTATCTGGCCGGCTGGGGGTTCGTGGTCGGCAAGACGGCCTCCTGCGCGGCGATGGCCCTGACCGTCGGCTCCTATGTCTGGCCCGCCCAGGCGCACGCGGTGGCGGTGGCGGCCGTGGTGGCGCTGACGGCCGTGAACTACGTGGGCGTGCACAAGGCCGCCTGGCTGACCCGGGCGATCGTGGCCGTCGTGCTCGCGGTGCTGGCCGCCGTGGTCGTCGCCCTCCTCACCTCCGGCGAGGCGGACGCCGCACGGTTGGAGATCGGCGGCGACGCCACCCTCGGCGGGGCGCTGCGCGCGGGCGGCCTGCTGTTCTTCGCCTTCGCCGGTTACGCCCGTATCGCCACCCTCGGCGAGGAGGTCCGCGATCCGGCGCGCACCATCCCCCGCGCCATCCCCCTCGCGCTCGCCATCACCCTGGCCGTCTACGCGGCGGTCGCGGTCGCCGTGCTGACCGTGCTGGGCAGTGGCGGGCTCGGCGCGGCGGGCGCCCCGCTGGCCGACGCGGTGCGCGCCGCCGGGCTCCCGGGGCTGGCGCCGGTGGTGCGGGCGGGCGCGGCGGTGGCCGCGCTGGGGTCGCTGCTCGCGCTGATCCTGGGCGTCTCCCGGACCACCCTGGCCATGGCCCGCGACCGGCACCTTCCGCCCGCGCTGGCCGCCGTGCACCCCCGGTTCGCGGTGCCGCACCGCGCCGAGCTGGCCGTGGGCGCGGTGGTGGCGGTCCTGGCGGCGACGGCGGATCTGCGCGGCGCGATCGGGTTCTCCTCGTTCGGGGTGCTGGCCTACTACGCCGTCGCCAACGCCTCCGCCTGGACCCTCACCCCGGCCGAGGGCCGTCCACCGCGGATCGTGCCGGGGCTCGGCCTGGCCGGCTGTCTGCTGCTGGCCTTCGCCCTGCCGGTCTCCTCGGTGGTCTCCGGCGCGGCGGTGCTGGCGCTGGGGGCCGCGGCCTACGGGGTGCGGCGCGCGACGGGCGCGTAGGTGATCTCCGCCGCTGCTGTGCGCCCGGCCGGAGGCGTCCCTTACCGCCGCTCTGAGCAGGGCATATGCCGATTTGTGAGGAAAGCCACCCCGGGCGGATTCCACGTCCTGGGGAGCCGTCTGTGAGCATGGGTCGTCGCTGACGTACGGCAACCCTGTCAGCCGGGCCCCGGACACGGGCGCTCTTCATTCCCCCGCACCCGGAAACCGGCCCTGACCTCGCCATGACCACCTCCCTGCCGCCCCTCATACCCAGGCCCCGCTCCCCGGAGCGAGGCACACGCACCCCGTGGCGCAGTCTGCGCCACCGCGCCATGCGGTGGTGGTCGGCGGCGAACCTGGTGTCCAACGTCGGCACCTGGATGCAGCTGACCGTGCAGAACCTGCTGGTGCTGCACATCACCGGCTCCGCCGCCACCACCGGGCTCTCCCTATCGGTGCAGGCCGCCCCCGGGCTGCTCATGGGGCTGCTCGGCGGAGCGGCGGTGGACGCCTGGCCGCGCAAGCTCACCGCGGCCGTCAGCCAGGCCGTACTGGGCCTCGTCGCCTTCGTCACGGCCGCCCTGGTCGCGTTCGACCTGCTCAACGTGGTCTCGCTGATGGTGCTCGCCGCGGTGACCGGTCTGGTCGCCACCGTGGACGCGCCCGCCTGCGCCCTGCTCGGCAACGATCTGGTGCCGCCCGACGACGTCCCCTCGGCGATCGCCCTGGGCTCCGTCGTCAGCAGCGCCGGCCGGCTCATCGGCGTGGCCTGCGCGGGGGTCGCGGTGGGGACGCTCGGCACCGCGGCCGCCTACGCCGCCAACGGGCTGTCGTTCCTGTGTGTGGCGGCCGTCATCCCCTTCCTGCGCCCCCACCCGGGCGCGGCCACCGCCGCGGACCCGCCCGCCGCCCGCCGGGACCGGTTCTCCGGTGCCGGTGCCCGGGACGGGATGGCCTTCTTCGTCAAGCGGCCCCGTCTGGTCGCCCTCACCGTGATCACGGCGGTGAGCGCCGTCTTCGGCCGGAACTACGGACTGACCCTGGCGGTTCTGGTCACCGGCCCGCTGGCCGGCAGCTCCGAGGACTTCGGGACCGTGGCCACCGTCCTGGCCGTGGGCGGCATCGCGGGCGCGGTACTCGCCGGGCGGATGCAGCGGCCGTCGGTGCGGATGGTCGGCGCGCTCGCCGCCGCCGGGGCGCTGCTCCAGGCGGTGGCCGGGCTGTCGCCGGGGCTGATTCCGCTGCTGGTGCTGGTGGCCCCGATGGCGGTGGCCGAGTCGGTCTCCGACACGGCCGGTACCACGGTGCTCCAGACCGATCCGCCGCCCGGGATGCGCGGCCGGGTGCTCGGCGTGTGGCGCACCGCCGAGACGGCCTGGGGCCTGGCCGGTCCGCCCCTGCTGGGCCTGCTCATGGAGTGGGCGGGGCCGCGTGGCGCCCTGGTGGCCGGTGGGCTGATCATCGCGGCGGTCATCGGCGCGGGCACGCTGGTCCACGCCCGCCGCACCGCTTCCCGCCGCGTACCGGCCACCGTCGCCGTCGAGCCCGCCGCGGCGGAACGCGCTGCCGCGCCCGTGTCGCACGGGGCCTTTCCCCCATCGGTTGACCTGGTGGGGGGAGGGGTGGGCGATGTGCCCTGATTGCTTCCTTTTGTCGCGGGTACTGGGGTGGGGTCCCAACGCGACGGAAGGGAGGGGCCATGGAGCGATCCGACTCCGCCGTCCCCGTCCGTACCTGGGCGCACGCCGTGGTCACCGGTGGAGCCGGATTCGTCGGTTCGCATCTGTGCGCGGCGCTCCTCGACCAGGGCACGGCCGTGACCTGTGTGGACGATTTCTGCACCGGAACCCCGGACAACGTGGCCCACCTGATGGACCGGCCCGGCTTCACCCTGCAGCACGCCGACGTCACCGAGCCGTTCGAGGTGAAGCGGCCCGCCGATCTCGTCCTGCACTTCGCGTCCCCCGCCTCCCCGGCCGACTATCTGCGGCTGCCGCTGCACACCCTGGAGACCGGCAGCCTCGGCACCCGCAACGCCCTGGCCCTGGCCCGCCGCCACGAGGCGCGCTTCGTCCTGGCCTCCACCTCCGAGGCGTACGGCGACCCGCAGCAGCATCCGCAGAACGAGCGCTACTGGGGCAATGTCAACCCGGTCGGACCGCGCAGCGTCTACGACGAGGCCAAACGCTTCGGCGAGGCCCTGACCTGCGCCGAGGCCGGGACGCACGGCACGGACACCGGCATCGTGCGGCTGTTCAACACCTACGGCCCGCGGATGCGCGGACACGACGGGCGGGCCGTGCCCACCTTCATCCGGCAGGCGCTGGCCGGTGAACCCCTCACGGTCACCGGCGACGGCAGTCAGACGCGCTCGCTCGCCTACATCGACGACACCGTGCGCGGCATCCTCGCCATGGCCGGCTCCGACCTCCTCGGACCGGTCAACATCGGCAACGCGGACGAGATCACCATGCTGGACCTCGCCCACAAGATCATCGAACTGGCCGGTTCGCGCTCCACCGTCGAGTTCATCGGCCGCCCCACCGACGACCCCGCCGTCCGCTGCCCGGACATCACCCTCGCCCGCGGCAAGCTCCAGTGGGCACCGGTCGTCCCCGCCGACGAGGGGCTGGCCCGCACCATCGACTGGTTCCGGCGCCAGGCAGCCTGACCCCTCGCACAACCGCCCGCACATTTCCCTTCCGCCGCGGCCCCGGGCCGCCGAAAGGTCACGCCCATGCGCATCCTCGGCATCAACGCCCTCTTCCACGACCCGGCCGCCGCCCTGGTCATCGACGGCCGTACCGTCGCCGCCGCCGAGGAGGAGCGGTTCTCCCGGCGCAAACACGGCAAACGACCGGTGCCGTTCTCCGCCTGGGAGCTCCCGGAGAAGGCGGCGGTCT
>NZ_JAAAYH010000458.1:0-6878 GCF_018035285.1 Streptomyces sp. MK37H
CACGACCAGCCCGTAGCGGCTGTACAGTCCACGCAGTCCGCCGGGTCCGCGCAGTCCGCCGGGTCCGCCGGGTCCGCGCGGCGGGACGATCCCGGCCCGCCGCACGAAAATCCATGGACCGGCGAGCCGCCCGTACGCCACGATGACCGCCGCCAACCCCGTCCCCCGGGGTCCCGCTCACACGAAAGGCCACCGTCGTCCGTATGAGCCGTGCACTCCACCAGCGCGCCGTCGTCGCCGACGCCCACAACGACCTGCTGATCGCCGTCACCGCCCGTCCGCCGCACCGCTGGGCGGGCTACTTCCGGGAGCGCTGGCTGCCACAGCTGCGCGAGGGCGGCGTGGATCTCCAGGTGCTCCCGGTCTTCATCGACGACCAGTTCCGCCCCGAGGGCGCGCTGCGCGAGACGCTGCGGATGATCGAGTGCGCCCACACCCTCGCCGAGGGCAACGCCGACGAGGTACGGCTGTGCCTGGACGGCGACGACATCGACGCCGCGCTCGCCGACGGCCGGATCGCCCTGGTGCTGGCGCTGGAGAGCGCCCCCGGGCTGGACGCCAACGTCGAGCTCCTCCCGACCCTCCACCGACTCGGGGTGCGTATCGCCTCGCTCGCCCACTGGGGCCGCACCGCCCTGGCCGACGGCAGCGGTGAGGACGCCACCGGAAGCCGGCTCACCGAGGCCGGGGTCCAGGCGCTGAAGGAGATGGAGCGCCTGGGCATCCTCTTCGACGTCTCCCATCTCGGCGCCTCCGGGGTGGCCCATGTGCTGGAGCTGGCCACCCGCCCCGTGATGGCCACCCACTCCTCCGCCCGCGCCCTGCTGGACCACCATCGCAACCTCACCGACGAGCAGCTGCGCGGGATCGCGGCCACCGGCGGCACGGTGTGCGTCAACTTCCTCGGCGAGTTCCTGGCCACCGCCCCGGCCGACCGCACGGTGGACCGGCTGGCCGATCACATCGTCCATATCGCCGAGGTGATCGGTGTGGACCATGTGGGCCTGGGGCCGGACTTCATCAAGGAGGTCAGCGCGGACACCACCCCGCCCTGCTGCGAGGACGTCGAGTACGCCCGGCTGGTGGTCCCCGGTCTCGAAGGCCCCCGCGGACTGCCTCTGGTGACCGAGGCGCTGGTCCGAAGGAGCCTTCCGGAGGCGGACATCGAGAAGATCCTCGGCGGCAATGTGCTGGAGCTCTTCCGCAAGGAGCTGGGACGCCCCAGCTGAGATGTGGCGGCTACCGCCCGGCGGCGGCCAGGAACGCGTCGATCGCGGCGAAGGTGGCCTCGGGGTCCTCCCGGGTCGGGAGGTGGCCCGCGCCCGGGATCAGCTCGAACCGCGCCCCGGGGATGGCGGCGGCGTACGCGCGGCCGTAGTCGGGCGGGACGACGGTGTCATTCTCGCCCCACACCGCGAGAGCGGGCACCGTCACCCGGGCGAGCCGGTGCAGCAGCTTCGGGTCGGACTTCGTCGGTCCGGCGTAGGCCGCCAGCGCCTGGAGTGCCGCGGGCGAGGGCCCCTGGCGCGGTGCCGGTGCGCCGGAGCCTTCCCCCGGCCCGGAGCCTTCCCCGGGCCCGGGGCCTTCCCCCGGCCCGGAGCCTTCTCCGGGCCCGGGGCCCTGGCCGGGCGGGGCCGTGGGGAACCGCACCTCGTGCCCCTCGAGCCGCGGTCCGAACGCGCCCATGACGACCAGCCCGCCGATGCGGCGGCCCCGGTCGCGCACGGCCATCTCCGCGGCGATCCAGCCGCCGAACGAGCTGCCGAGGACCAGGACATCGCGCAGATCGCGGTCGTCCAGCAGATCCAGATACGTCTCGACGAGGTCGCCCACGCCCGAGAACCAGTCGGGCCGCGGGGTGTCCTCCCAGCCCGGGTGGGTCGGCGCCAGCACCCGGGAGGTGGCGGCGAAGTGGTCCACCACGCCGCTCACGCTGGCGGGTCCGGCGCCGCCGTGCAGGACGAGCACGGGGCGGCCCGCGCCCACGTCCCGCACCGTCAGGGGCAGACCGGGGTAGGGCTCGACGGTGAATCCCGTGGATCCGGTGAGTTCGGTGAGTTCGGTGAGTTCGGTGAGTTCGGTGAGTTCGGTGGGCGTGGTCATCGCTCCGCACCTCCGGCGGTCATCGCGGTGAAGGCGTCCCGCAGAATCCGCAGGGCGTCCGGCTGGAAGAAGTCGACGAGGTGGTCGGCCGATTGCGTGGCCGCCGCCTCGGCGCGCGGGAACATGGCTGTCTCGTAGGCGTTCAGCGCCGTCTCCAGGTCGTCGTGGGCGGCCAGGGCGAGGGCGAGTTCCGCGCCGTCGAGCATGGCGAGGTTGGCGCCCGCCCCGGCGAACGGGGACATCAGATGGGCGGCGTCGCCCAGGAGCGTGACGCCGGGCACCCGGTCCCAGCGGTGGCCGGTGGGCAGGGCGTGAATGGGCCGGGGGACGAGCGGTCCGTCGCTGTCGGCGATCAGCGCGCGCAGCCGCTCGTCCCAGTCGGGGAAGAGGTCCAGCAGCCGCTTCCTGGTCGCCGCCGGGGCCGCCGGGTCGATGAGGCCCGAACGGCTCCACTCCTCCGGCGCCTTGACCGCGATGTAGACGCGGATCCGGCCGCCGCCGTTGCGCTGGGCGAACAGCCCCTTCTCGTCCGCGAGGGCGAACATCGAGCCCCGGCCCACGAGTTCGGCGACGGCCGGGTGCCGGGTGTCCACGTCGTTCAGGAGACCGTCGACGAACGACACCCCGGTGTAGACCGGATCGGCGTCGGACAGCAGGGGCCGGACCCTGGACCACGCCCCGTCCGCGCCGACCAGCACATCCGCCGTGACGGTCGTACCGTCGGCCAGGGTGAGCGTGGGCCGCCCCGCCGCGCCGAGGGCGACCGACTTGACCTTGTGGCCCCAGCGGACCGTCCCCTCCGGCAGCGAGCTCAGCAGCAGCTCCTTCAGCACCCTGCGGTCGATCTCGGGACGGTCATTGCCGTCGCCGTCCTGCGGCGGGGGGCTGTGGAAGCCGACGTCCGCGTCCTTGCCGAGCAGGCGCAGCTCCCCGCCCTCGGGGCGGCTTAGCGGCCGGAACTCCTCGAGCAGCCCGGCGTGCAGCAGTGCCCGCTGGCCGGACTCCTCGTCCAGGTCCAGCGTGCCGCCCTGGTCGCGTGCGGTCGCCGACGCGTCCAGCTCGTAGACGGTCGAGGGGATGCCGTGGACGTGCAGGACGCGCGCCAGTGTCAGCCCTCCCGGCCCTGCTCCGACGATGGCGATTCGGGGTTGTGTGGTGGACATGGTGATGGATGCCTCCCTGGCTCGGCGCGGGTGCGTCGTGGATGGGAGGAGCGTAGGGTGACGAACGCGTTCGTGGCAAACATGTTCGTGACGAACGCGTTCGTCAGCCGGTACGATGGCGCCATGACAGCGCACCCCACCGCCCCGCGGAGCCGCCGGGAACGTCCGGCGAAACCGGCCCTGACCCGGGAAGGCATCATCGCCACCACGGTCGACCTCATGCGTGCCGAGGGCCTGGAGCGGGTGACGATGCGCCGCCTGGCCAAGGAGCTGGACACCGGGCCGGCCTCGCTCTACGTCTACGTCCGCAACATGGCCGAGCTGCACGCGGCCGTCCTGGACGAGCTCCTCGGCGCCGTCGACCTGAGCCCGGCGACGGCGGACGGCGAGTGGCACGACCGGCTGGTGCGGATCCTCACCTCGTACACCTCGGTGCTGTTCGAGTACCCCGGTCTCGCCCAGTCCGCCCTGGTGGCCCGCCCGTTCGGCAAGCACTATCTGAAGCTGGTGGAGGCGCTGCTGGCGCTGCTGGACGAGGGCGGCCTCGAGCCCGACCGGGCCGCGTGGCTGCTCGATCTGCTGCTCCAGTTCGCCACCGCGACCGCGGCCGAGCACGCCCACCGGGCCCCCGGCGACACCCCCCAGAGCGAGGCGGACTGGCAGGCGCTCGCCACGGTGGTGCGGGACGTCTCACCGCGGACCCATCCGCATATCGCCGCGCTCGGTCCGCGACTGCTGTCCGGTTCCCCCCAGGACCGGCTGGCCTGGGGCTTCGACGTCCTCATCGCCGGGGCGCGGCACACCCCGCTGCCGGAGGTGCTCGCCCCGTCCCCGGTGGACACCGAGGCCACCGGGAGCACCGGGGGGTGACTGTGCTCAGCCGTGCCCGGCGGGCCGCTCGCCGGTGGTCATCCGGGCGATATTGGAGCGCTCGCCGTAGGTGAAGGGACGGACCCGGTAGGAGGCCCGCTTCTCGTTCGGCAGGGTGATCAGCCCGAAGGAGTTGATGTCCGGGTCGAGCACGGCGACGGGGTGGAAGGAGCCGCCGCCCCGGGGCCGGTCCTCCAGCAGATAGCCCCGCTCGCCCTCGGCGTGGTCGGTCCAGGTGAACCGGATGCCGTTGGCGTGCATGACGGTCGCGCGCAGATCGGTCGGGGTGGCCGACGGCCGCCGGACGGGGCTGGTGCGCACTCCGGCCCGCCGGATGGTGCGCGGCGGCGCCCATGTGTGCTCCTGGCGCTGCTCCGCCTTGGTGAACGCCCCCCTGGGCAGGGTGACGTCGACCGGCCGGGACGCGGGTCCGTAGTACGGCCGCACCCGGTAGTAGAAGTGGGTCGTCGGGATCAGATCCGGGTGCCGGTAGGTGGTCTGACCGAGCGGGGCGTACGTGAGGATCGTCCAGGGTCCCCGGGGCTCGGTCGCGAACTCCACGATCCGCCCTGCGGCGCCCGGCGCCTTTCCGTGCCAGCTCAGCTCGGCGTCGACGGGGGAGACCCGGGTGACGCTGAGCACGGTCCCGGTCCGGGCCTCGCTGGAGGCTTCCGGCGCTTCCGTGGACGCCGCACACCCGCTGATTCCGGAAAGCCCGGCGGCGAAACGAGAACCGCCGCCGCCAGGGCACGTACCGAGCCGCTCACTTGCGCCAGAACTTCACGTTGCTCCACTCCACGGTGGCCGGGCCGTTCCCGCTGCCGGTGCGGTACGCCCCGAACTTGTCGTAGAAGCTGCCGCCGGGGCTGTCCACGGTGTGCTTGAGCGAGCCGTTGATGTACGTACGGTGCTCCTTGCCCACCTGGTGCACCGTATTGACGCGCACCGTGGCCCCGACCGTCCCCGCGTTGGACAGGGTGTCCCCGCCGTGCACGGCGTACAGCCGCCCGCCGCGCTCGACCGCGAGCATGAAGTACGGACCGGCGTCGCCGTCGGTGTCGTTGAACGTCTGCTTCAGGCTGATCCGGGTGCCGCCCATGCTGGTGACCCGGAAGTAGCCCTCGAACTGATGGGTCCCGCCGGTGTAGGTGTCATAGCGCCGCTCGGCCCGCTGGTCCCCGCTCGCGGTGGAGCAGGTGAGCTTGAAGGTGAGGTTGTCGACCTCCCCGCACCCCCGCTCCTGCACCTTGAACCCCGGGGACTCGGACGACCAGCCGCCCGGTTCGACCTCGGCGTGCGCGACGCCCGACGCCGCCAGCAGCAGTCCGCACGCGGCGGACATCCCGGCGATCACACGGTGTTTCCTGGACACGGTCCCACCCCTCTACTTGACCCAATAGCGGATGTTGCGGAACCGGGCCTCGGCCCGGCCACTGCCGTGGTGATAGACGCCGTTCTTGAAGTACCGCGTCGCCGGCCCCCGGTCGTCGACCGTCAGCACCAGCTTGTCGTCGGCGTAGACCTGGATCCTTCCGGTGTCCGCGTCATGGGCCACCTTCAGGTTCCACCAGGTGTTGTAGATACCGGTCTTGATGACGGCGTCCGTATAACGCTTGAGCGTCCCGCCGTCCGCGCTGGACGCCCGCAGCATGATGTCGGTGGCCGGTGTTCCGCTGGGGTGCCTGCCCCGCAGGATCTGCATGATGTCCGCGCCGTTCGTCCCGGACGGCACATACACATCGGCGTCCCACATGTGCTTCCCCGAGGAGTACTCCTGCTTCCACCGCATTTCGGTGCGCGGATCGGTGTCGCTGCCCTCTTCGAGCGGCTCGTCCGTGGAATTGACCCACATGGTGTGGGTCTTCGAGCCCGAGTCGTAGCGGTAGCGCTCGCTCAGGTCGAGATTCCACGGCTTGTGCATCGAGTATGTGAACGACGTCTGCGTCCATCCATCCGTCGGCGACGCCGCGGCCTCCTTCGCCGCGGCCGTCCCTCCGGACGCGACCCCGGCCGACAGGACCCCGACGAGCGCTGCGAACGCCAGGGCCGCCCTGAAGCGGGGGGAGCGTCTGGTGCTTCTGGTGCGTAATGCGGGCATATGGGTCCACCTCCGGTCTGTTCCGTTCCCGTGATGGATCATGGTCTAGACCAAGAGTCAAGGTAGGGCAGAGTTGATGGCGTGTCCATATCAATGAACAGAATTCACGACTGTGGTGGCGGGCGTGACGGGTCGGGTCAACTCCGCCGCAGCGCCTTCACCATGACCAGCTCCCTGGTCACGCCGTCGGCCAGCAGATCCCCCGGCTCCCGCGTGGCGGCGAAACCATGCCGCTCGTAGAGGGCGATCGCCGGCGCGTTGCCCGGGAACACCGCCAGCCGCAGCGCCGTGGCGCCCGTCCGCAGGGCCCAGGTCTCGACCGCCGCGATCAGCCGGCCGCCGACGCCGTGGCCGCGCGCCTCGGGGCTGACCCAGACCGACCTCAGCTCCGGCGGCCGCCCGTCCCCGTCCCCGGGCATGCCGCCCGCCATCCCGACCGCCCGGCCGTCCAGCAGGGCGACGACGTGGTAGGCGTCCGGCATCTCCAGCCGGGCGCGCCACCGCTCCTCGCCGCCGCGGTGCCAGTCGGCGAGCCGGGACTTGAAGGCGTGCGGCGCCTCGGCCAGTGCGGTCCGGCGGACGTCCCGCCACAGCGGCCAGTCGTCCGTCGTGACCACTCGCAGCCGCACCATGCCGCCCAGTTT
>NZ_JAAAYH010000459.1:0-6863 GCF_018035285.1 Streptomyces sp. MK37H
TTCCCGATTTCGCCCGCGGGCCCCGGCCCGGGATACCCGGCACACCGTCAGAAGCAGGGGTCCGTGGCGGTGGATCGTTATCCACGGGACGCGGGCGCTTTTCGGGGAAAACGCGTCGCGTGGCGATGCGGACGAGAATGCGGAAGATGCGCGGCGGGCCGCGAAGGGCGAGGCCCGGGCCTACCGCGCGGCAGCGCTCCGGCGCCGGGGCGACGCCCTCCGGCGGGCCGTGGAATCCGTCGCCGGGCCGGGCCGGAAATCCACCGCGCCGACCGGTCGGTTTTCCTGACGCTCCTGGTGGAAGGGGTGGGACGGACCCTTTCCCCAGGTGCGCCGGGGCGGGCAAGAACTTCATTTCACGATCGCTACGGCCGTTTACTCCCAGGTGGCGCGCAGTGCGGCCGTCCACCGTCCCCAGTCCGCTCCCCAGAGCACTCGCGCACAATGCCTCCGAATGAATGTCCGACGTATGTGCGGACGCTCCCCGCGCCCCCGGGTGACCCGGATGGTGGTCGCTGAGCCATCCGGCGGGGCAACCCCGCGGATCTGTGGCAGGGTCAGGGGGCTAGCAGTTGAACCAGAGGCACCGTCACCGCCGCTGTTCACTAAACGGAGGCGCTGTATCGTGTGCCTGTACGCCGGGTTGTCGAGCGGCGCAGCATCAGGGAGGGGGACGCGTGTCGCCAGGGGAAGCGCACGTCGCACCGTACTCACGGCGCGAGCGGCTGCGCATCGCGACCATCCGTGAAATCAAGGACGTCGCCCGGACGCTCCTGGTTCAGGAGGGCCCGGAAAATGTGACCATCCGGGCCATCGCGCGTGAGATGGGCATGACCGCGCCGGCCGTCTACCGCTACTTCAGTAGCCGGGATGCGCTGATCCTTCAGCTGCGTGTGGACATTTTCGAGGAGATGGCCCGCTTCATGCGCGGCGTCCTCGGCCAGCACCCCGAGGAGGAGCCGGGCCGCCGGTGGATCAGCGGCGCCCGCGCGCTGCGCGTCTGGGCGATCAAGCACCCCCATGAGTTCGGGCTCATCCTCGGCCCCTGGGCCCCGGGGCTCGGCCGCGAGGAGACCAAGCCCGAGCGCCATATGAGCTGGGTCTTCGGCTCCGTGTACTCCGATCTGGTCGCCGACCTGTGGCGGGTGCGGGGCTTCCCCGCCCCCGAGGTCGAGGAGCTCGACCCCGGCCTCGCGCAGACCCTCACCGCGCTCAGCGAGGACCAGGACGTCGACATGCCCCCCGGAGCCATCGCCGTGATGCTCCGCTGCTGGGTGCGGCTGTACGGGGTGATCTCCATGGAGGCGCTCGGCCATATGTCCTTCGCGCTCTCCGAGGGCCAGCACTTCTTCGAGTTCGAGCTCCGCGACCTGTGCCGGGTGCTGGACATCTCGGAGTTCTACGAAGAGGTCGTCTGAGGTCGTCCGAAGGCCCCCCGGACACCGGCCCGGGGGCGTTCGCCGGTCACCCGCCCGGCGCCCCGTCGAAGGTCACATCGGGGTATCGCTCCGTACATGTGTACACCGAGAGGCGTAAGCTGTGGCAATGCCCGTCCGGATCATGCCGGAGCCGGGCCCTTGTCGCCTGTTCGGGGGCTAGGGGCCGGGGCCCGTTGACAAGACGGAGCGGCGTGTCCGGATCGTGCGGACCCTGGTAACCGGTGTAGAACGGGGGATGTGACGGCATTGGCTACACGGCCCATCTCCAGCGCTCCCGGGGGGCCCGGTCGCCGGGACCCACGTGGCGTCCTGGGTCTCGCCCGTACGCCTGGCTGTCCACGGTGACCGTCGAGGACGAGCGCAGCGGGTCCCATACCACGTCGAGCAGCCGGAGCGGCGGGCAGGAAGCCGCTCGCGCCGTGCTCGACAAGGCCGCCCACGAGAACTTCCCCGTGGCCCCCTTCTTCCTCCCCCGCGCCTGGCGCACCGATCTGATGGCCGTCTACGGCTACGCCCGGCTGGTCGACGACATCGGCGACGGCGATCTGCCCCCCGGCGGCGCCGACGCCGAACTGCTCGGCCTTGACCGCGACCGGGCGGACGACGCGCTCGCGATGCTGGACGCGTTCGAGGCCGACCTCCGCCGGGTCTTCCGGCCCGCCGCGGAGCCGCGCCATCCGCTGCTGCGGGCCCTGCGCCCCACCGTCCACCGCCATGGGCTTGACCAAGAGCCCTTCCTGGGGCTGATCGAGGCCAACCGCCAGGACCAGCGGATCCGGCGGTACGCCACCTACCAGGACCTCCTCGACTACTGCGAGCTGTCCGCCAACCCGGTCGGACGGCTCGTCCTCGGCATCACCGGCACCGCGAGCCCCGAGCGAATCCGCCACTCGGACGCCATCTGCACCGCCCTGCAGATCATCGAGCACCTTCAGGACGTGGCCGAGGACCTCCGCAGGGACCGCGTCTATCTGCCCGCCGAGGACATGAAGCGCTTCGGCGTGACCGAGGCCGACCTCGCCGCCCCCAGGGGCGGCGTACGGTTGCGCGCGCTGGTCGCGAAGGAGGCGGAACGCGCCGCTGCCCTGCTGAATGAAGGCACCCCCCTGGTGGGTAGCGTCCACGGCAGGCTCAAGGTGCTGCTCGCCGGATTCGTGGCCGGGGGGCGGGCCGCCTTGCGGGCGGTCGCGGCCGCGGGACATGACGTACTCCCTGGACCGCCCAGGCCCACCAAGCTCAGCCTGCTGCGCGAGGTGGGGGCGACACTGCGAAGAGAGGGGTGAGCCGGACCGTGAAGGGATCTCCGCACGCGTCCGCGCCAGTGCTCGCGGCGTACCGCTACTGCGAGGCCGTGACCGGCCACCAGGCCCGCAACTTCGCCTACGGCATCAGGCTGCTGCCGACGGAGAAGCGCCATGCGATGTCGGCCCTGTACGCCTTCTCCCGCCGGGTCGACGACATCGGCGACGGCCCCCTCGACCCGGAGGCCAAGCGCGCCCGGCTGGCGGACACCCGCGCCCTGCTGGACCGGATGCGGGGCGGCGGCATCGAGGAGGACGACACCGACCCCGTCGCCGTCGCCCTCGCCCATGCCGCACACCGCTTCCCGATCCCGCTGGACGCGCTGGACGAGCTGATCGACGGCGTGCTGATGGACGTGGCCGGGCAGACCTACGAGACCTGGGACGACCTGAAGGTCTACTGCCGCTGTGTGGCGGGCGCCATCGGGCGGCTCTCGCTCGGCGTCTTCGGGACCGCCCCCGGCACCGGCCACAGCGAGGACGAGCTGGAGCGTGCCCCGGCCTACGCCGACACCCTCGGGCTCGCCCTGCAGCTGACCAACATCCTGCGCGACGTCCGTGAGGACGCCGCCACCGGGCGCACCTATCTGCCCGCCGACGACCTGGCCAAATTCGGCTGCACCGCCGCGTTCCGCAGCTCCACCGCACCGCCGGACGCCGACTTCACCGGCCTGGTCCACTTCGAGGTGCGCCGGGCCAGGGCGCTGTTCGCCGAGGGCTTCCGGCTGCTGCCGCTGCTGGACCGGCGCAGCGGCGCGTGTGTCTCCGCCATGGCGGGCATCTACCGCAGGCTGCTGGACCGGATCGCCAAGGACCCCGCGGCCGTCCTGCGCGGCCGCGTCTCGCTGCCCGGCCATGAGAAGGCGTATGTGGCGGTGCGCGGGCTGGCCGGTCTTGACGCCCGTGCCGTCGAGCGCCGCGGCGCCGGGAGGCCGGTGTGACCCACTCGACCCTGGACCCCGCCCCGCCCGCCGGGCCACGCCCCGCCGGGCGGAGCGCGCTGGTGATCGGCGGCGGGCTCGCCGGTACGACGGCCGCGCTCGCGCTGGCCGACGCCGGGCTGCGGGTCACCCTGGTCGAGGGCCGCCCCCGCCTGGGCGGCCTCGCCTTCTCCTTCCAGCGCTCCTCTCCGGCGGGCGTGCTCAGCGTCGACAACGGCCAGCATGTGTATCTGCGCTGCTGTACCGCCTACCAGTGGTTCCTGGAGCGCGTCGGCGCGGCCCGGCTCGCCCCGCTCCAGGGCCGGTTGGACGTCCCCGTCCTCGACGCCCGGGGGCGCGACGGCCGGCGGCTCGGCCGACTGCGCCGCACCGCCCTGCCGGTGCCGCTCCATCTGTCCGCGAGCCTTGCCACCTACCCCCATCTCTCCCTCGCCGAGCGCGCCCAGGTGGGCCGCGCCGCGCTCGCCCTGGGGCGGCTGGACCCCGAGGACCCGGCGCTGGACGGGGTGGACTTCGCCGGCTGGCTGCGCCGCCACGGCCAGTCGCCGCGCGCCGTCGAGGCGCTGTGGGACCTGGTCGGCGTGGCCACGCTCAACGCCACCGCGCCCAATGTCTCGCTGGGCCTGGCCGCGATGGTCTTCAAGACCGGGCTGCTCTCCCGGCCCGGCGCCGCCGACATCGGCTGGGCCCGCGCCCCGCTCGGCGAGCTGCACCACACCCACGCCCACCGGGCCCTGGACGCGGCGGGCGTGCGGACCGACCTGCGCACCCGGGTGGCCGCCGTCACCCGTACCCCCGGGGGCCGCTGGAGCGCGGCCACCGCCGGGCGGCCGGGGGAGGAGCCGCAGGCCGAGGCGGACGTTCTCGTGCTGGCCGTCCCGCAGCGCGAGGCGCACGCCCTGCTGCCCGACGGCGCCCTGAAGGACCCCGGCCGGCTGCTGCGCATCGGCACCGCGCCCATCCTCAATCTGCATGTGATCTACGACCGCACGGTGCTGCGCCGCCCCTTCTTCGCCGCGATCGGCTCCCCCGTCCAGTGGGTCTTCGACCGTACGGACGCCTCGGGGCTCAGGGACGCGCCCGGGGCCGGGGACAGCCAGTACCTGGCGGTGTCGCAGTCCGCCGCGTACGACGACATCGACCGCCCGGTGGCCGAGCTGCGCGCCCGCTATCTGCCCGAGCTGGAGCGGCTGCTCCCGGTCGCCCGCGGTGCCCGGGTGCGCGACTTCTTCGTCACCAGGGAGCGCACCGCCACCTTCGCCCCCGTCCCCGGCGTCGGCCTCCTCAGGCCCTCCGCCCCGACCGACGCGCCCGGCCTCTACCTGGCCGGTGCGTGGACCGCCACCGGCTGGCCCGCGACCATGGAGGGCGCCGTGCGCAGCGGTCTTTCCGCGGCGCGCGCGGCCCTCACCGACCTAGGCCGCCCGCATGTGAACCCTCTCCCCGCCCCGGGCGGGGGGACGCCCAAGGAGGCGGCATGAGCACCACGACCAAGAACAGAGGAGAGACCGTGACCCCGGCGACCCCAGGTGTCGACACCGCAGGCGTCATGGCGCTGCTGGACCGCGGCCGTACGCTCGCCACGCCGGTGCTGCGTGCCGCCGTGGACCGGCTGGCCCCGCCCATGAACACCGTCGCCGCGTACCACTTCGGCTGGATCGACGCCGAGGGCAACCCGGCCGAGGGCGACGGCGGCAAGGCCGTCCGCCCCGCGCTCGCCCTGCTGTCCGCCGAGGCGGCGGGCGCCGCCCCCGAGGCCGGGGTGCCCGGCGCGGTCGCGGTCGAGCTGGTGCACAACTTCTCGCTGCTCCACGACGACCTCATGGACGGGGACGAGCAGCGCCGCCACCGCGACACCGTCTGGAAGGTGCACGGCCCGGCCCAGGCCATCCTGGTCGGTGACGCCCTGTTCGCGCTGGCCAACGAGATACTGCTGGAGATCGGCACCGCCGAGGCCGGGCGGGCCACCCGCCGGCTCACCGCCGCCACCAGGAAGCTGATCGACGGCCAGGCCCAGGACATCTCCTACGAGCACCGCGAGCGGGTCACCGTCGAGGAGTGCCTGGAGATGGAGGGCAACAAGACCGGCGCCCTGCTCGCCTGCGCCGCCTCCATCGGCGCCGTGCTCGGCGGCGCCGACGACCGCACCGCCGACACCCTGGAGCGCTACGGCTACCACCTGGGCCTCGCCTTCCAGGCCGTCGACGACCTGCTCGGCATCTGGGGCGACCCGGAGGCGACCGGCAAGCGGACCTGGAGCGATCTGCGCCAGCGCAAAAAGTCCCTCCCCGTGGTCGCCGCGCTCGACGCCGGCGGCCCCGACTCCGGGCGGCTCGCCCAGATCCTCGCGGCCGACGCGCACAAGCCGGAGGAGGAGTTCGCCGACTTCTCGGAGGAAGAATTCGCCGTGCGCGCCGCGTTGATCGAGCAAGCAGGTGGCCGGGACTGGACCTCTCAGGAGGCCCGCAGACAGCATGCGACCGCCATGGAGGCGCTGGGCTCGGTGGACATGCCCGCCGAGATCCGGGCGCGGTTCGTGGCGCTCGCCGACTTCGTCGTCGTACGAGAGAGATGATCGCCATGGACCGCTAGTTCGCAGTCGCCGGCCGGCACCCAGCCGGGGTGCCGGCCGACGGAAGCCCCAAAGACGGCAGATGAGCACACTGCAGAGGGGAAGCCATGACAGCGACACCGACCGTCCAACCCTCCGAGTCATCCGAGTCCAAGACCTTGAGTGTCGCCCGTGAGGCGACGGCCCGCGCGGTGGACCATCTGCTGTCCCGCCAGGACGAGCGGGGCTGGTGGAAGGGCGACCTGGAGACCAACGTCACCATGGACGCCGAGGACCTGATGCTCCGCCAGTTCCTCGGCATCCAGGACCCCGACACCCTCGACGCCGCGGCCCGATTTCTGCGCTCCCAGCAGGCCACCGACGGCACCTGGGCCACCTTCCACGGCGGTCCCCCCGAGCTCTCCACCACCATCGAGGCGTATGTCGCCCTGCGGCTGGCCGGCGACGAGCCCGACGCGCCCCATATGGCCGCCGCCTCCGCCTGGGTGCGCTCCCGGGGCGGAATCGCGAGCAGTCGGGTGTTCACCCGGATCTGGCTGGCCCTCTTCGGCTGGTGGCGCTGGGAGGATCTGCCCGAGCTGCCACCGGAGATCATCTACTTCCCGAAGTG
>NZ_JAAAYH010000046.1:0-34443 GCF_018035285.1 Streptomyces sp. MK37H
ACCGTCACCCTGGTGGAGCGCGACCGCTACCCGGACCAGCCCGCCTTCCGCAAGGGCGTGCCGCAGGGCCGCCATCTGCATGTCTTCCTCAGCGGCGGGCGGCGCGCCCTGGAGAAGCTGTTCCCCGGGCTGAACGGCGAGTTGGAGGCCGCGGGCGCACACCGCCTGGAGGCGCCGCGCGATGTGATCACCAAGGGCGGCAACGGCTGGCAGCGCCGCTTCCACGAGGGCAGACACGCCACCACCAGCTGCACCCGGGCGCTGTTCGACGCCACCGTACGGGCACGGGTGCTCGCCGAGGCCGAGGGGTCCGGGACCCGGGTGGAGGTGCTCCAGGGCACCGAGGCCGTCGGACTGCTCGGCGACGCGGGCCGGGTCACCGGCGTACGGGTGCGGGCGCGGGACGCCGGGCGCGCCGAGCGGGAGTTGCCCGCCGATCTGGTCGTCGACGCCTCGGGGCGCGGCTCACGCGCCCCCAAGTGGCTGGCGGAGCTGGGCGCTCCGGCGCCGCGCGAGGAGGTCGTGGACGCCGGGATCGGCTACTGCACCCAGATGTTCCGGCCCGCCGAGCCGCTGGACATGGTGATGGTCATCCAGCCGCGCCCGGACTGTCCGCGCGGCGCGGCGTGGTCCCCGGTCGAGGGCGGCCACTGGCTGCTGACGCTGTCGGGGGCGCGCGGTCAGCATCCGCCGACCGAGAGCTCGGAGGTGCCCGGCTTCGTCAAGTCCCTGGGCGAGCCCGCGCTGTACGAGCATCTGCTGACCTGTGAGCCGGTGTCCCCGCCGTACGGGTTCCGTGACACTTCCAACCGCCGCCGTCACTACGACGCCCCGGGCGGGGTGCCCGAGGGGTTCCTCGCGGTCTCGGACGCCGCCTGCACCTTCAACCCGGTCTACGGCCAGGGCATGGCGGTGGCCGCCCTCAGCGGTCTTGCCCTGCGCGGCTGCCTGGCCGAGGGGGGCCTGCGGCCCGGTTTCGCGGCCGCGGCGCAGCGCGCCGTGGCCCGGGCGAGCGACACCGCCTGGCTGACCGCCATCGGCGCGGACCGCCCGTACGCCACGGACGCGGACGCCACGCCATCTGGGGCGGCCGAGCGGCTGCGGAGCTGGTACTTCGGGCGGCTGGCGGACCGGGCGGCGATCGACCGGGTGGTCGGCGCGGCGTTCCGCGACGTCGTCTATCTGGCGGCGGGCCCGTCCCGTCTGATGTCCCCATCGGTCGCTTTGCGGACGGTGCTGCTGCCGAGGGCCCGAGGGCTGACGGACCCGCCGCTGCGCGTGGAGAGCTGACCCGGGACGGCGCCCGGGAGGGCGCGCTCAGCCGGTCGCGTCGCGCAGATGCGCGGCCGCCGCCTGCTCCAGGTGGGCCAGGTCGCTGCTGACCGTGGCGAAGGTGAAGCCCTGGGCCAGGCGCTTGGCGGCGGTGGCCCCGTCGGGGCAGTGGATACCGGCGGCGATGCCCGCGGTCCGTGCCTCCTGGGCGACCTTCGCCAGCGCCGCCTCGAACTCCTCCGCCACCGAGGTGTCCGTCGAGGTGCGGCCGCCGAGCGCGATGGTGAGGTCGGAGGGGCCGATGTAGACGCCGTCGAGCCCGTCCGTGGCGCAGATCTCCGCGGTGTTGGCCAGCGCCTGGGCCGTCTCGATCATCACGACGCAGGCCACTTGCCGGTTGGTCTCGGCCGGGGCGGGGCCGACGCGCAGACCCGAGCGCATCGGGCCGTAGGAGCGCACCCCGAGCGGGGGGTAGCGGCAGTAGCTCACCGCGGCGGCCGCCTCCTCGGCGGTGTTGACCAGCGGGACGATCACCCCGCGGGCGCCGGCGTCGAGGGCCTGGCCGATCCGGAAGCCGTCGTTGCCCGGGACGCGCACCATACCGGCGGCGGTGCCACGGGCGTCGATGGCGGTCATCGCGCCGAGGGTGCCCTTGTAGTCGAGGAGGCCGTGCTGGGCGTCGACGCAGATGTAGTCGTAGCCGAGCCCGGCCAGGCGCTCGGTGCCGACGGGATTGTCGAGGACGACCCAGTAGCCGATGATCCGCAGGCGGGCGCGCAGCCGGGCCGCGAAGTCGGCGGGGGAAGTGTTCATGCTGTCAGCTTCTCTCGTTCGGCGAGTGGGTGCGGCCCCTTCGGTCCATGCGCGTTGTGAGCGGCACGATTGCACGTAACACGCAAGTTCCTGCTCGGTGTCTCGATGAAACAGCGCGAAATACGCAGACTGATAGGGTTGCTCAGGGCTGCGCAGAGTCGCGCAGAGTTACGGAAGGATGGGGGCCGCGATGCGTCAGGGGGCCGGGGCGGAAGAGCGCAGACGGCTGCGTGCCGGAGACCGTCGGGAACTGATCGCCCGGATGATCCAGACCGATGGCACGGTCGTCGTGGAGGAGCTGGCCCGCTCGCTGGAGGTGACGCCCTCCACCATCCGCCGGGATCTCGCGCTCCTCACCGAACAGGGGGCCATCGCCCGCACCTACGGCGGCGCGATGAGCGCCGGTCACACCGCCGAGCCCACCCTGGGGCAGCGCAGCGGACTCGCGGTCGCCGAGAAGGACCGCATAGGGCGCTGGGCGGCCGCGCGGATCGGGCCGGGCGACACCGTCATCCTCGACGCCGGCACCACCACCGGGCGGCTTGCCCACCATCTGCGCGCCCGTGGCGATCTCACCGTGATCACCTGCGGGCTCACCGCGCTGCGCGAACTGGCCGAGGCGGACGGCATCGAGCTGATCACCCTCGCCGGGACCCTGCGCCATGTCAGCCAGGGCTTCGTCGGGCCGCTCGCCGAGCTGACCCTGTCCCGGCTGACCGCGGACAAGGTGTTCCTCGGCGCCGACGGGCTGGACGCACGGCTGGGCATCTGCGAGGCGAGCCTCCAGCAGACCTCGCTCAAGGAGATGATGGCCGACCGCGGCAAGGAGGTGTACGTCCTCGCCGACAGCAGCAAGCTGGGCCAGTCCCCGTTCACCGCCTGGGCGCCGCTGGACCGGCCGTGGACCCTGGTCACCGACAGCGGCGCCACCGATGACCAGCTCGGCCCGTTCCGGGCGCTGCCCGACACCGAAGTGATCACCGTCTGACGGCGCACCACCACGGCGACGGCGGTGACGGGGTGAGCGGGCCGGGAGCCTGGCTCCCGGCCCGCTCAGTCCCGGTGCATCGGGTCAGTCCCGGCCCGCTCGGGTCAGTCCCGGTACATCCGCGGCGTCGCAGCGGCCGTCGCGCCCGCGCCCACGAGGCCGAAGCTGTCCTCGACCTCGGCCTTCTCGGCGGCGTTCGGGTTGGGGTTGGTGCAGGAGACCCCGGCGGTGGAGCCGGACATCAGGCTCGAGCACGGCCCCGGCTTCATGTCCGGCAGACCGAGGATGTGGCCGAGCTCGTGCGAGGAGATCCGCACCGTGTTGTAGCCCTCGTCGACGGCCTCGCGGCCGAAGTAGATCGTGCCGCTGCCCAGACCGGTCGAGAGGGTGCGGGGCCAGCCGTTGTCCGCGATGATGCGGACGTTGGCCCGCTGCCCGGACGTGGCCGGCTTCAGCTGGACGTTGGCGACGCTCTCGTTCCAGATCGCCGCGCCCTTGGCCACGGCGTCCTTGAACTCGGCGGCCCCGCTGGCGTCGTACGTCACCGTCCGCGCGGCGGCGGTGTGCTCCGCCGGGGCGGCGGGTGCGGCCACGGCCTGTCCGGCCGTCAGGGCGAGCACCGCTGTCACCGCGGCGGGTAAGGCACGTACGAACTTGCTGGATCTCACGATCGGCCTCCTCGTGGGGGAAGGATGGACGGAGTAAGTGGGCATGAGCATGGCATGTCGCCGTCTCATCGGCTACTGTGCCCACCCACCTTCTCTTATCGGGCCGGTTGTCCACAGGCGGTCACCACGAGTACCTCCCGGCACCCTAGAATCGCCGGATGGCTCTCCCCGACACCGGCCCCGACATGAGCGACGCGCCCGGCCCCGAGACGAGCGAGGCGCTCGGCGTTCTGCACCGCGTCTTCGGTTACGACTCGTTCCGGGGAGGGCAGCAGGAGATCATCGATCATGTGGTGGCCGGTGGTGACGCGCTCGTCCTCATGCCGACCGGCGGTGGCAAGTCGCTGTGCTACCAGATCCCCGCGCTGGTGCGGAAGGGCGTCGGCGTCGTCGTCTCCCCCCTGATCGCGCTGATGCAGGACCAGGTCGACGCGCTGCGGAACCTCGGGGTGCGGGCCGGGTTCCTCAACTCCACCCAGGACCTGGACGAGCGGCGGATGGTCGAGGCCGAGTTCCTCGCGGGCGAGCTGGATCTGCTCTATCTCGCGCCGGAGCGGCTGCGGGTCGAGTCCACGCTGCGGCTGCTGGACCGGGGCCAGATCTCGCTGTTCGCCATCGACGAGGCGCACTGTGTGGCCCAGTGGGGGCACGACTTCCGGCCCGACTATCTGGCCCTGTCCGAGCTGCACGAGCGCTGGCCCACCGTGCCCCGGATCGCGCTGACCGCGACCGCCACCGAGGCCACCCACTCGGAGATCGCGTCCCGGCTGAAGCTCCAGGACGCGCTGCACTTCGTGGCCAGCTTCGACCGCCCGAACATCCAGTACCGGATCGCCCCCAAGAACGAGCCGAAGAAGCAGCTACTGGAGCTGTTGCGCACCGAGCACCCGGGCGAGGCGGGGATCGTGTACTGCCTGTCCCGCTCCTCGGTGGAGAAGACGGCCGAGTTCCTGGTGGCCCAGGGCATCGACGCGGTGCCGTACCACGCGGGGCTGGACGCGCGGACCCGCGCCGAGCACCAGGCGCGCTTCCTGCGCGAGGACGGTCTGGTCGTGGTGGCCACGATCGCGTTCGGCATGGGGATCGACAAGCCCGATGTGCGGTTCGTGGCCCATCTGGACCTGCCCAAGTCCGTGGAGGGCTACTACCAGGAGACGGGCCGGGCCGGGCGTGATGGACAGCCCTCCACCGCATGGCTGGCGTACGGGCTCCAGGACGTGGTACAGCAGCGGAAGATGATCGACACCTCCGAGGGCGATGACACCCATCGGCGCCGCCTCGGCGCCCATCTCGACGCGATGCTGGCGCTGTGCGAGACGGTGGAGTGCCGCCGGGTGGGGCTGCTGGCGTACTTCGGCCAGAAGTCCACCCCCTGCGGCAACTGCGACACCTGCCTCACTCCCCCGGAGTCCTGGGACGGCACCATCCCCGCGCAGAAGCTGCTGTCCACGGTGGTGCGGCTCAAGCGGGAGCGCAACCAGAAGTTCGGCGCGGGACAGATCATCGACATCCTGCTCGGCAAGAAGACGGCCAAGGTCATCCAGTTCGACCATGACGCGCTGTCGGTGTTCGGCATCGGCACCGAGCTGCGCGAGGCCGAATGGCGAGGTGTGGTACGGCAGTTGCTGGCCCAGGGGGTGCTCGGCGTCGAGGGGGACTACGGCACGCTGGTGCTCACCGCCGCGAGCGCGGAGGTGCTGAACCGGCAGCGCGAGGTCAGGCTGCGGCGCGAGCCGGAGAAGGCGTCGCGCACCGCGAAGGGGAAGACGGGGGACTCGGGGAAGGCCAAGAAGGCCCCGGTGGATCTGCCGGAGGAGGCCGTGCCGGTCTTCGAGCGGCTGCGCGCCTGGCGGGCGGCGACCGCGAAGGAGCAGGGCGTCCCCGCGTATGTGGTCTTCCATGACGCCACCCTGCGGGAGATCGCGACCCGTGCCCCGGCCACGCTCGAGGAGCTCGGCACGGTGAGCGGGGTCGGCGAGAACAAGCTGGTGAAGTACGGGCAGGGGATTCTGGACACCCTGGCGTCCTGACCGTTCCAACCTCCTGACGATACGTCAAACCCCCGCTTCCGCAAGCCGGGAGCGGGGGTTTGGCATGTCTGGAGCACAGGGCTTACCGATGAGTGTTACCTGAGGTAACGTCAGGGCCCGTGATCCATGGTCCGTGGCCGCCGGGGACTGGGGTGCTCCGGCGGCCACTCACCCTCGCGCCGTTCCTCATGCCGTACGAGGCGGTTCCTACAGCTCCTTGATGCGGATGTCGCGGAACGAGACCACATCACCGGTGCTGTGGGTCTGCAGACCGATGTATCCGGAGGCGTACCGACGGCCGTCCGTGCCGGGGTCGTCCGCGCGCGGCGGGGTGAACTCCTGGCCACCGGTGTTCTCGAACTCATTGAGCAGCACACCGTTGCGGTAGATCGAGAAGTGCTGACCCACCACCCGGATCTCATAGTCGTTCCAGCTGCCCTTGGGGGTGACCCCCGCCCCGGCCAGCCCGACCCGGTCGAAACCGTAGATCGATCCGGTCTTGTACATATCGCCGTCCGGGCGGTCGAGGATCTGCACCTCGTGCCCGTACTTGATGGCGACCCACTCCGGGCGGGACTCCTCGGGGTGGTCATGGACGTACGGGAAGCGCACGAAGACACCGCTGTTGGCATTGCCCGTGCCGGGGGCGTCATCCCGGAACTGGAGCTTCAGCGAGAAGTCGTCGTACGTCCGCTGCGGGAACCACAGCATGCCCATGCCCTCGACCGAGGAGCTGCTGGTGATGGTCCCGTCGCCATTGAGGCCGAAGGCCCCGCCACCCACATGCTGCCACTTGTCGAAGGACTTCTTGGTGCCGTCGAACAGCGGGCGGTAGCCCTCGCCCTGACCGGGCTTGCCGATCCCGGACTGCTTGGCCGCCTTGTTGATCGCCCGGTACTCGCGCTGGTCGACGACGCCGTCGGCGAGCAGCTTGTCGGTGACGGCGGTGACGTGCTTGAGGAAGAGGGCGTGGGAGGACCAGTCCTTCTCGTCCTCGATCAGCTCATTGATGGTGCAGCGGCTGCGGGTGATGCGGTTGGGGACACCGGTGTCCACCGTGCCGACGATCACCGTGAGGCGCTCGTCCCACTCCGGACACGCGGGGGCGGGCACCCCGCCGCCCTCGGCCACGGTGAAGGCGAGCTGGCGGGCCTCGGAGGTGTTGCCCGCCTTGTCGGTGGCGCGGTACGCCACGGTGTGACGGCCCACCCGGTCCACCACCAGGGGGGTGGCGTACGCGAGGTACGGGCCGCTGTCCAGGGAGTACTCGACCTTCTCCACCCCGGAGTCGTCGTCCGCGGCGGTGAGCGTGACCTTGGCGCTGCCCACATAGGCGCCGTCGGAGTTCTTGACCCCGTCGACCTGCGCGGAGGTCACCGGCGGCATGGTGTCCTCGGCCGGCGGTACCACCACCGTGAAGTCCACCGACTTCACCTCCGACACATTGCCCGCCTTGTCCGCCGCCCGGAAGCGCACCGTGTGCGCGCCCGCGTCATGGACCATCACCGGACCGGTGTAGGGCTGGAACTCCCCCTGGCCCAGGGCGTAGTCGATGCGGTTGACCCCGGAGCCGGTGTCGGAGGCGGTGACGGTCACGGTGGCCATGCCGATGTACGCACCGGACGGGTCCTTCTCACCGGAGACGGTGGCGGAGGTCTCCGGCGGTGTGGAGTCGTCCGTCGGCGGCGCCACCACGGTGAAGTCCACCGACTTCACCTCCGACACGTTCCCCGCCTTGTCCACGGCCCGGTAGCGGATGGTGTGCTGCCCGACCTGGTGGACCATCACCGGGGCGGTGTACGGCTGGAACGCCCCGTCACCTTCGGCGAACTCGATCCGGTCCACACCGGAGCCCTCGTCGGTGGCGGACACGCTGACGGTGGCCATCCCGATGTACGCGCCGTCCGCGTCTCGTTCGCCCTCGACCTTCGCCGAGGCCTCGGGCGCGGTGGTGTCCTCGCCCCCGCCGCCGTCGGTGACCACCAGAATGCCCTGCATCTGGCCGTGGCCGGGGATGGTGCAGTGGTAGCGGTAGCGGCCGGGGCTGAGGGTGACCTCGGCGGTGTGCTTGCCGCCGCTGTCGTCCGAGGGGTTGGCGAGGATGTTCAGCGGGACGTCGTTGTTGTACTCCGGGTCGGAGACATCGAACGTCAGGGTGTGCGGCATCCCCATGGTGTTGCCGGTGGCCGTGCTGTTCTCGAAGACGATGGTGGCCTTCCCGGCGACCGCGGTGGTGGGCGCCGAGCCGTACTTGGTGATGTCGTCACCCGCGGTCCAGGTGAGGGTCTGCTGGGCGGCCTGCCGGGTGTCGTCCTGCCCGTAGGCCACCGTCGCCGTCGCCGAGCTCAGCCCGAGAACCATGAGCAGCGCGGCGAGCAGCGGCAGCCAGGGTCTGATGGGTTTGGGGCGCCTTCGCTTCACGGTCACTCCGCCTTCCTGGCCAGATCCTGGGCGAGCGGAGTGGGCTCGCCGCCGTTGTACGTGATGTGCCACAGCGCCGACTTGGAGTCGGAGGTGAAGAAGCCGCGCCCGTAGTCGAGGACGTAGAGCGAGCCGTCCGGGGCGAACTTCCAGTCCATGAGGTTGCGGATGCCGTCGGCGCCCACCGGGATGATCTTCTTGAGGGATTCGGCGTGCACCGGCATCCCGCCCTTGCCGACGGTCTTGGGGTCGGTCAGCACCGCGTGGCGCGGCTGGTCGGCGTCGTAGAAGTCGCCGACGAACCACTTGCCGTCCCAGTACTGGGGCCATTTGGTGGTGCTGTCACTGGTGGCGTCGTACCGGTAGACCGGGCCGTTCATGGTGGCCTGGCCGCCGCCCTTGAGCCACGGCAGCAGGTACTTGGCCTCCGACGTCTTGTAGCTGGGGATGCCGTTCGCGTCCCGCGGATAGTCGGGGGCGCCGCCCTGGGGCGAGTACCAGATGGTGTTCGCGGTGATGGGCGGCAGGTTCACCAGACCGTCGTTGTTGGGTGACTCGTTCTTGGGGTGGTCGCAGTCGTACCAGCCCAGGGGCTTGCTCGGGTCGGGCAGATTGCGGTCCCGGTAGGGCTGCTTGTTGCCCATGCAGAACGGCCAGCCGTGGTTGCCCGCCTTGGTGATGGCGGCGAAGGTGTCGTACTTGGCCGGGCCCCAGGTGGTGCTGGGCTCGCCCGCGTCCGGACCGACCCAGCCCGCGTAGAGGATGTCGGTCTTCTGGTCCACGAAGATCCGGGCCGGGTTGCGCACCCCCATCACATAGATCTCGCCGCGGGTCTTGCCACCGCCCTCGTCGGGCTCCTTGCCGGTGAAGAGATTGCCCTCGGGGAGGGTGTAGGTGCCGTCGTCCTCGGGGTGGATCCGCAGGATCTTGCCGTTGAGGTTGTGGGTGTTGCCCGCGGTGCGGCGGGCGTCGGCGAAGGAGACGCCCTTGTAGTTCGGCTGTGGGTTGTTGCCGGAGTAGCCGTCGCTGAACTGGGAGGAGTTGTTGTCCCCGGTGGCGATGTAGAGGTTGCCCTTGGAGTCCCAGCTCATCCCACCGCCCGCGTGGCAGCAGCTGTGGATCTGGACCGGCCAGGAGAGCAGGACCTTCTCCGAGCCCAGGTCCAGCTTGTTGGTCTTCAGGTCCAGGGTGAACCGGGAGACGCGGCGCTCGGCCATCTGGGTGTCCCGGTTGATCCGGGAGTGCGGGGTGTAGTGCAGATACACCCAGCCGTTGGTGAGGAAGTCCGGGTCCAGCTCGATGCCGAGCAGCCCCTCCTCGACCTTGATCAGCTCATCGCCGCCGCCCTTGTTGCCGAAGACGGTCAGGGCGCCCGCGAGCGTCACCTTGCCGGTGGCCGGGTCGTAGACATGGATCTGGCCCTGGCCCTTGCCGATGTCCGGGTCGTTCCAGTCGGTGACCACGGGCGCGCTGTTGTCACCGCCGCCCCGGCCGATGTACAGCACCCGGCCGTCCTTGGCGACGACGAGGCCGTGCGGCTCGCCGATCTGGTCGGACTGGCCCGGCTGATTGGGCTTGGTGACGCGCTCGGCCTTGTAGTTCGCGTTGATGGTGGCCTTGCAGTCGGCGCGGGAGAGACGGGTGGTCCACAGCAGCGCGCCGCGCAGATGGGCGCGGAAGTCGGTCTCCTGGAAGGTGGACACCGTGCCGCCCATGCCCGTGTAGAAGGAGCGGCCGCCGTCGTAGTCACGGCACCAGGAGATCGGGTGGTCCGCGCCGTTGGCGCCGGCGCCCGGCTGGTAGCTGGACTCGCGGACCCGGGCCACGGTGTGCACCGTGCCGGAGGGGTTGTCCTTCCAGTTGGTCCAGGTGTCGGTGCGCTTCCACTCCAGCGGCAGCTCCTTGGTGGCCGGGTGGACGCGGTCGCCGACCTCCACCACGGCCCGCTGGGCGGTGGCCGGGCTGGTGGCCGCCGGGCGGGCGCCGATCAGCCCGCTGAACCAGTCGGAGTACGGCTCGTTGCGGGCCGCGTCATGGATGCCGAGGAAGCCGCCGCCCGCCTCCATGTACGCCTCGAGCCCCGCCTCCTGCTCGGGGTCGAGCACATCTCCGGAGCCGGTCAGGAAGACCACGGCGTTGTACTTGCCGAGCCGGGGCTTGGTGAAGACCGAGGCGTCGGCGGTGGCGTCGACGGTGAACCGGGTCGCCGCGGGGCCCTGGTTGCCGATCCGCTCGATGGCCTCGATGCCCGCGTTCACCGTGGCCGGCTCGTCCCCCGCCGAGCCGTGGAACACCAGGACCCGGACGTTGTCACCGCCCGGCGGCGACGGCAGCGTGAGTGGCGCACGATCCTCGGGCCGGGCGCTGGCGGGGGTCCCGCCGAGCAGGCTCGCGGTGAGGGCGCCGAAGAGCAGTGCCGCCACCCCCGCGCGTCTCCTTCGCAGCCGACCGACTGTCAGCCCTCTCCTCTTTGAGGGCATTTGGTACGGTATGTCCCGCATTGGTCACCCATCCCTCTCACGTACCGATAACACCGCTGAAGGAAGCTAGACGGCTTTTCGCAAGTCGCCAATAGCTATGACCGCAACACAACGAACTTTGTCCTGAGTGTGGATGAACGAGCATCCCCCGGCTACCGTGAAAACACCCCGGGGCATCTGCGCATCGTCAACGGCAGGGGATCCACAGCGATTTGGGAGAACGATGAGCGACGCACCCGGCTTCACCTCCAGACGCGGTCTCAGCAGACGGCTCTTCACCGGCGGCGCGGCCGCCGCGGCCGTCGGACCGCTGGCCCTCACCTCCCCCGCCGCCGCGAAGGCGCCGAAGGCCCCGTCCGGCGGGGTCAAAACGGCGGCCGCGGGCGGCACGGTCCGCCATCTCAAGCTCTACGCGGAGAAGCTGCCGGACGGTCAGATGGGGTACGGGCTCGAGAAGGGCAAGGCCAGCATCCCCGGTCCGCTGATCGAGCTGACCGAGGGCGACACCCTGCACATCGAGTTCGAGAACACCATGGACGTCACGGCCAGCCTCCATGTGCACGGCTTGGACTACGACATCGCCAGCGACGGCACCCAGCTCAACCGCAGCGCCGTGGAGCCGGGCGGCACCCGCACCTACACCTGGCGCACCCACGCCCCGGGCAAGCGCGCCGACGGCACCTGGCGCCCTGGCAGCGCGGGCTACTGGCACTACCACGACCACGCGGTGGGCACCCCGCACGGCACCGGCGGCCTCCGGAAGGGCCTGTACGGCCCGGTGGTGGTGCGGCGGGCGGGCGACATCCTGCCGGACAAGCAGTTCACAATCGTCTTCAACGACATGACGATCAACAACAGGGCGGCACATGACGCCCCCGAGTTCCGGGCCACGGTGGGCGACCGCGTCGAGATCATCATGATCACCCACGGCGAGTACTACCACACCTTCCATATGCACGGGCACCGGTGGGCGGACAACCGCACCGGGCTGCTGGAGGGCCCGGACGATGTGAGCCGGGTCATCGACAACAAGATCACCGGGCCCGCCGACTCCTTCGGCTTCCAGGTGATCGCCGGGGAGAACGTCGGCGCGGGCGCCTGGATGTACCACTGCCATGTCCAGAGCCACTCCGATATGGGCATGGCCGGGCTGTTCCTGGTCGCCAAGGCCGATGGCACCATCCCCGGCTACGACCCGCACCGGCTGTCGGCGCACCGCCCGGGGTAGCCGCCGGAGCGACACGACGGGGCGGGCCGCCGGGCCCGCCCCGTCGCCGTATCGCCCGTCAGGCGGTGCCCGTCAGGCGGTGTGCAGCCGCAGGCCGTACACCGACAGGATCTCGTTGACCGGCTGGTACCAGGTCTCGCCGCCGCCGGAGCAGTCGCCCCAGCCGCCCGAGGTCACACCCTGGGCCTGGTCGCCGCTGATGAACGAGCCGCCGGAGTCGCCGCCCTCGGCGCACACACTGGTCTTGGTCATCTGGTACACGGCGCCCTGGCTGTAGTTCACGGTCTCGTTCTTGGCCAGGACCGTGCCGCAGTGCCAGTGGGTGGTGGAGCCGGAGCGGCAGATGGAGGCGCCGATCGGGGCCTCGGCGGAGCCGCGGACCAGCTGGTCGGGGACGGTGCCCCAGCCGAGCACCACCGGCACGGTCCACCAGCCGCTGCCGACGCTGACGTAGGCATAGTCGTTGCCGGGGAAGGAGGAGCCCTGGAAGTTGCCGATGTACGAGCCGTCCCAGCCGCTGACGGAGCCTCCCGCCTGGCCGCAGTGCCCGGCGGTGACGAAGCCGCCCTGGACCGAGAAGCCTATGGAGCAGCGGACGTTGCCGGTGTAGTACGGGTCGCCGCCGACCGTGCCGGCGGCGAAGGTCGTCGGCGCCTGGGCGGGGGCCTTCTCGACGGTGACCGGGACGGAGGCCGAGCGCTTCGCCTCGCGGAGGAACGCGCGGACGGCGGCGTCGCCCTCGCTCCCCTGCCGGACCCGGACCACGACGGCTCCCGCGCGGGGGTCGGTGCTCCAGCTGCTCACCCCGGCCGGGGCGGCCTGCTTCCGGGCCTTCCTGTCAAGGCGCGCCTTGGCCGCGTCGAGCGCGTCCGCGCTGTGCTCGACGATCCGGGGGGTGGCGCCCGTGGCCCGTACCGACGCGGCCCGTTCGGCGCTGGTGACGCCGACGACCAGCTTTCCGCTGCCCGTGTCGAACCACGAGCCGCCGTAGGAGGTGCCCGCGGCGCGCTTGGCCTTGGGCTCCAGCCTCATGGCGGCGGCCTCTTGGCCCAGCCGCTCCCGCGCCTGGTCCGCGGTCAGGCCGAGGTCCCGGCCGAGCGCGCGGACGAGGCTGGCGGACGGCGCGGACGCGGCGGCGGGCTTCGCCGCGGGGGCGTCGGCGCCGGATGCCGCGGCGGCGGTCGAGAAGGCCCCGCCGGCGCCCGAGAGGGCGCCGAGAACGAGGAGTGCGGACAGTCCGGCACGGACAACGGGCTTCCGTCTCATGGAAGTTCCCCTTCTGCTCGGCAGGTGAGAGCGCTTTCACGTGTCGATCGCGCAGAGCCTAGCGAGCCACCGGGGAAAGTCCAGACCAAAGCCGGGATCGGTCACGGTCGGGCAGGATGCCGCCGCGGGCTCAAGGGGCTTCGTCCGGATTCCAGTTGAGCAGCCGCACCTGGGCGACGGTACGGACATGGCGGCGCATGGCCGCGGCGGCGGCCTTGGGGCGGCCCTCGGCGATCGCGTCCAGGATGCGCTGATGCTGGGCGAGCGAGCGCCTGGGGCGGCCGGGCTGGCGCAGCGACTCCTCGCGGCTCTCGGCGATCTGGTCGGCGATCGAGCGCATGAACTCGGCGAGCAGCGGGCTGTGCGCGGCCGCGGTGACGGCGGCGTGAAAGCGGCGGTCGCCCTCGACGCCGTGGCGGTCGGACTCGATCTCGTCCTCCATCCAGTGCAGGGCCTGCTGGAGGGCGATGAGGTCGTCGTCGGTGCGGCGCTCGGCGGCGAGTTCGGCCAGCTTGGTCTCCAATGCCTCGCGGGCGTCGAGCACATCGGGCAGCCTGCGGCGGCGCTCCACCAGCCGCTCGACGGGCTCGGTGTCGAGGCTGTCGCGCAGCAGACACATCCCGCCGCCCTGGCGCACCTCGACGAGCCCCTGCACCTCGAGGACGACGATGGCCTGCTTGACGGAGGCGCGGCTGATGCCGAGGCGCTGGGCCAGCTCGCGCTCGGTCGGCAGCCGGTCGCCCGCCTTCAGGCCGCCCTCCTCGACGTAGGCGCGCAGCCTCTCCAGCACCTGCTCGTACAGGCGCTGACGGTTCATCGGGCGCAGCGCGTCCTCGACCATACGGGCTCCCCCCATCGCGGTTTGTGATGGCCCCGATTCGCAGCGTAGCACCGGGTGGCCGGGTGGTGTGGTGGTTGTGCGGTCCGGTGGAGCATTGGTCAATTGGCTGAGCCAATCTGCCACCGATGTCTTGACGGCCGAACCGCCCGGCCCTCAACGTGAGTCAGCCAGCAGGCCACTTGGCCCGACCGTCCCCGGTCCGCCGACCGGGTCCCCGTGACGGGAGCGCTCGATGTCCGACGAATTGATCTCGATACTCGTGCTGGTGGTGGTCTTCGTCATCGCCACCACCCGGTCGATCAACATGGGCGCCCTGTCCTTCGCCGCCGCCTTCGGCGTGGGCGAGCTGGTCGCCGACTTCAGCGCGGACCACATCTTCGCCGGGTTCCCGGGCGATCTGTTCGTGGTGCTCGTGGGGGTGACGTATCTGTTCGCCCTCGCCCGGGCCAATGGCACCACGGACTGGCTGGTGCACGCCTCGATCCGGCTGGTGGGCGGGCGGGTCGCGCTGATCCCGTGGGTGATGTTCGCGATCAGCGGGGCGCTGACCGCGATCGGGGCGGTGAGCCCGGCGGCGGTCGCGATCGTCGCCCCGCTCGCGCTCTCCTTCGCCGCGCGGTACCAGATCAGTCCGCTGCTGATGGGTGCCATGGTGGTGCACGGCTCCCAGGGCGGTGGCTTCTCCCCCATCAGCATCTACGGATCGATCGTCAACGGCATCGTGGACCGGGAGAAGCTCCCCGGCAACGAGATCACGCTGTTCCTCGCGAGCCTGGTGGTCAACCTGATCATCGCCGCCGTCGTCTTCGTCGTCTGCGGCGGGCTGAAGCTCCCCAGGACCGCCGTCGCCACCGCCGGGGAGGAGCGGGAAGACGGGGCGGAGGAGGCACCGGCCGACGCGGAGGGCCGTCTCACCCCCGCCCGTATCGCCACCCTGGCCGCGCTGGTGGCGCTGGTGGTCGCGGTGCTCGCCTTCGACCTGGACGCCGGGCTCACCTCGATCACCCTCGCCGTGGCCCTGAGCGTCTTCTGGCCGGACCACGGCAAGAGGGCGGTGAACGAGGTCACCTGGCCCACCGTGCTGCTGATCTGCGGTGTGCTCACCTATGTCGGGGTGCTGGACGAGATGGGCACCATCGACTACGCGGGCAAGGCCGTCAGCGACATCGGGATTCCGCTGCTCGCCGCCCTGCTGCTCTGCTACATCGGCGCGATCGTCTCCGCCTTCGCCTCCTCGGTGGGCATCATGGGCGCGCTGATCCCGCTCGCCGTTCCCTTCCTCGCCCAGGGCGACATCGGCGCGGTGGGGATGATCGCGGCGCTCGCGGTGTCGGCGACCGTCGTCGACGTCAGCCCCTTCTCGACCAACGGGGCGCTGGTGCTGGCCAACGCGCCGGATGTGGACCGGGACCGGTTCTTCCGGCAGCTGATGATCTACGGCGGGATCATGGTGGCCGCGGTGCCGCCGGTCGTCTGGCTGGCGATGGTGGTCCCCGGCCTCGGCTGAACCGGCAGGCAATCGGCTGGACGGGAACGCGAGTTCAGCCCGGTGGCAGCGGAACCCAGTGCGACTCGCCCGGGGCCACGGTCAGCGAACGGTCGGCGAGCCGCACCTCGATCGGGCACTCCTCCGAGTCCGGCACGCTGATCCACAGCCGCCCGGCCCGCACCCGCAGGGCGACGCCCCAGTGGCCGCGGTAGCGCATCGAGAACCGGTACTCGGACAGCCCGGACGGCTCGGGCAGCGGCACCGGGTCCAGCCACAGCGCGTCCTCACGGGTCTCAAGACCGGTCAGCCCGCGCTGCACCAGATCGAGGGTGCCGCCCATGGCACCTAGGTGGATGCCCTCGCCGGTGGTGCCGCCCTGGACGTCCGCCACATCGCCGAGCAGCGCCTCCTGGCAGTACCGCCATGCCTCGGCCCGGCGCGCCCGCGCCAGCACCCAGCCGTGCACCAGCCCGCTGAGGGTCGAGCCGTGGCTGGTCCGGGACAGGTAGTACGCCACGGTGGCCCGCCAGATGTCGTCGTCCAGCGCGTAGCCGAGCCGCCGGAAGAGGCCGGACAGCTCGGCGGGGCCGAAGAGATAGCCGAGCATCAGCGCGTCGGCCTGTTTGGAGACCTGGTAACGGTTGACGGAGTCGCCCTCGGACTCCAGGATCCGGTCCATCCGGCGGATGTCGCCGTAGCGGGCCCGGTAGCCGTCCCAGTCGAGTTCGGCCAGTTCCCCGTAGCCGTCGAACTGGCTGATGACGCCCTGGTGGAAGGGGACCAGCAGCCGCCGTGAGACGTCCTCCCAGCGCTCCGGCTCCGCGCGGTCCAGGCCCACCCGCTCGAACAGCGCGCGGCGGCGCGGCTCGGGCAGGGTGCGGGCCAGCTCCAGGGCCCGGTCGAGCACCCAGGCGGCGGTCACGTTGGTGTACGCGTTGTCGTCGATCCCGGGGCGGTCGGCGCCGGGGTAGCCGTCGTGGTACTCATCGGGCCCGACCACCCCGCGGATGCGGTACCGCCCCCGCTCCGGGTCGAGAACGGCGGTGTCCGCCCAGAAGCGGGCGATCTGCAGCAGCATCTCCGCGCCCCTGGTGTGCAGGAACTCGGTGTCGCCGCTGGCCTGGCAGTACTGCCACACGTTGTACGCCACCGCCGAGCCCACATGGTGCTGCAGCCGGGAGTTGTCCGGCAGCCACCGGCCGGAGCGCGGGTTCAGATGCAGGGTCTGGGTCTCCTCGCGCCCGTCGCTGCCGCTCTGCCAGGGGTACATCGCCCCGGCCCGCCCGGCGTCCGCGGCGGCGCGGCATGCCTGGGGCAGCCGCCGGTGGCGGTAGTGCAGCAGGGCCCGGGACACCTCGGGGAAGTGGAGGTTCAGATACGGCAGCACGAACAGCTCGTCCCAGAAGACATGTCCGCGGTACGCCTCGCCGTGCAGGCCCCGGGCGGGGACGCCCACGTCCAGCTCCGCGGTGTGCGGCGAGAGCGTCTGGAGGATGTGGAACATATGCAGCCGCAGGAGGTGGCCCGGCTCGCCGGAGACCTCCAACGCCGCCTCGCGCCACAGGTGTTCCCATGCGGTGCGGTGGGAGGCGAGCAGCTTTCCGAACTCCGGCGCCCGGGCCACCCCGTCGAGGGCGGCCTGGGCCGGATCGCTGACCGCGGGGTCCTTGGAGGTGTACACCGCCACGGTCTTCTCGACGGTTACGGGGGCGTCCGGCGCGAGCGGCACGGCCAGGGTGCGCAGCGCGGCGCTGTGGGTGAGCCGCTGCCCGGTGCCGGTGGGCGTCCCGCCGCGCACGGCCAGGGTGCGCGCGGCCATGGCCACCCGCACCTCGGAGCTGGTGGTACGGCAGCTCAGCCATACGGTGTCGGGGCCCGCGGCGCCGGTGCGATGGTCGATGAGATGGCGGCCGGACAGCGCGTCGTAGCGGGCCACGCCGGTGTTGGCCACGGCACCGTCGAGCCCCGACTCCAGCTCGACGGTGCCGGACCAGCCCTCGGCCCGGAAGGTGGTGCGCAGGGCCGCCAGATGTGGATCCCCCATATGGACGAGGCGCTGCTGCTCGACGTGGAGCACCCGGCCGTGCCGGTCGGTGAACCGCAGCCGCCGCATGAGGGTGCCGTACCGGAGGTCGAGGGTCTGCCGGTAGCCGGTGAGCTCGTCGCCGTCCGGGGTGAGCCAGCCGCCGGGGCCCGCGGACCGGTCCGGGGCGCGGACGCGGTAGCGCAGCGGCAGCCAGTTCGGCAGGTTGACCATGTCCTCGTTCTCGACCTGGCGCCCGCCGACCACCGAGGTCAGCCGGTTGTAGCAGCCCGCCACATAGGTGCCGGGGTAGTGGGTGTCATCGGCGGCCGTCTCGGGGGCCGCGCCCCGGGTGGCGACATAGCCGTTGCCGAGGGTACAGAGCGACTCGCGCAACCGCTCCTCGCCGGGCTCGTAGCCCTCGTACTCCCACACCCAGTCCAACACGGCCGATCACCGGCTCTCCTCCTCGACACCCCCATTGTGGTCCGGGCCGGAGGACTTCACCGGCTGCGCCGCGCCCCCCGCGCGGCGCGCGCTCAGCAGTTCGTGTAGTCGACCCGGCTGTTGTCGTACGAGCAGGTGTCGACCGTGGAGCCGCCGGTCTTGCGGAGGGTGGCCTTGTCGCGGTCGTTGTTCCAGACGTACGCCCGTCGGTCCTGGTACTTGGTGGCCGAGGTGTCGGAGCCGGAGCCGGTCCAGACGGTCACCGTCTTGCCCGCGCCGAGGGTGTAGCCGGGGAAGGTGTACTTGTGGTTGCTCGCGTCGACGAGCACCCAGCCCTTGAGGCTGACCCCGCGCGAGGTGGAGTTCTTGATCTGGACGTACTCGCCATTGAGGCTGGAGTTGCTCCGGTTGTCCGTGCCGGGAGAGTCGTAGTAGATCTTGGAAAGGTGTACGGAGCCGGCGGCCCCGGCGGGTGTGGCCGGGTACAGCAGGGCGATCGCGCAGCCGGCGGCGAGCGCCGCGCCGATACGGGCGGTGTGTGCGGACATGAGTCCCCCCTTGCGTTGGTGCGTGGTGAAGCAGTGGTAACGCAGGACGGACGGGCGGCCGCGCCCGAAGATGGTTTGGAGTCAGCGAGCTGACTCCTTCGGTGCGGCCGTCCGTCCGTCTTCCCCCCACCTGTGTTGGAGGACCAGAGTGGACCATGGCTGAACGCGGCGGCAGGGCTGCGCGGCCCTTGCTCCAGGGCCGTACGGCCCTAGCGCGGATCCGATTCCCCGCCCCCTGTCCGGGGTGAGCCCGGATCAGCGGCCGTACTGCGCACCACCGTTGATGTGCAACACCTGTCCGGTGACATACGCGGCCTCCGGCGAGGCCAGATAGCGGATGGCGGCCGCGATCTCGACGGGGGTCCCGGGCTGTCCGGTGAGCGTCTGCCCGATCTGCTGGGCGATGAACTCGGGGGTGCCGCGCTCGCCGAAGAACTCGGTGTCCTCGACATAGCCGGGGGCCACCGCGTTGGCGGTGACGCCCTCCGGGCCGAGCCGCCTGGCCAGCTCGAAGGTGTAGGTGTGCAGCGCGGCCTTGGTGCCGCCGTACGATCCGGGGCCGCGCAGCGACGCGACCGAGGACAGGTGGACGATCCGGCCGCCTGGCCGGGTGAGGTGGGGCAGCAGCGCCTCGGTGAGCAGCACGGCGGTCAGCACGTTGGCCTCGAAGTTCCGCTGGTACTGACCGGCGATGCCCTCGAGGGTGCCGTCGTTGGATGGCGCGACATTGCCGCCGGCGTTGGTGACGACGACGTCGACCCCACCGTCCGCGGTGATGAACTCGGCGGCGCGCCGGGTCTGCTCCGGGTCGCTGAGGTCCGCGCTGGTCCAGGTGACCAGGTCGGCGCCGTGGGCGGCATTGAGCTTGTCCGCCGCGGCGCGCAGCACCTCGGCGCGGCGTCCGAGGATGACCACCCGGTCGCCTTCGGCGGCGAAGGCCTCCGCGGTCGCCAGTCCTATGCCCGTACCGCCGCCCGACACCACGATCCGTCGCCCCATCACGGCCCTCCCCAGTGCAGCTTGTTGAATATCGGTCACATCTATGAACAAGCACGCTAGGAAGAAAGCGCATTCCCGTCAAGGCTCAGTACTCAACAGCCGGGCTGTTGCCTTGCGTTCACTATTGACAGGTTCTGTTGGGGATGGCGCAATGGCGGCGCCCCACTTGTCCCAGCAGCAGCCCAAAAGCTGTTCCAGCAAGGAGGACATGTGCGTTTTCGTTCATCTTTCGCCAGATCCGTGGTCGCGACCGTGACCTTGGCGCTTGGCGCGCTCGGTCTGCTGACCGCTCCCGGTCCGGCCGCGGCCGACACCCCCTCCGACGACCCCTCGGTCGTCCATGGCCTCCGCGGCGACTACTACCTGCAGTCCGCCCCGGGGGCCTTCGACTTCCACGAGCTGAAGGCCACCAGCCTCGACCCCGCCCTCGACTTCGGCAATCTGGAGCCGCGGCTGCAGGCCACCACCGGACGGTCCGACGACGTCAGCGTCCGCTGGACGGGCCAGATCACACCGGAGCGCTCCGGTGCGCACACCTTCTCGATCACCGCCGACAACGGCTTCCGGCTGTGGATCGACGGCAAGCCGGTCATCGACCACTGGGTGGACGACTGGGACAAGGAGCAGACCTCCCAGCCCGTCGAGCTCACCGCGGGCAAGGCGTATGACATCAAGGTCGAGTACTTCGAGCACTACGGCGGCTCCAACTTCCACCTGTCCTGGACCCCGCCGGGCGCGGCCAAGGCGCCCGTGCCCGCGTCCGCCTTCCGGCTGCCCGCCGACTTCGCCTACGACGGCCCGGTGGCCAGCGCCGTCCAGCCCGACGGCCGGACGCTGCTGCTGGACTTCGCCCGGCCCCTGACCGCTCCTCCGGCCGATCTGACGTCGCATCTGTCCGCCGTCATCGGCGGCGCGGCCTGGCCGCTCGGGCGCGCCCGGCTGGACGCGGCCGATCCGTCCCGGCTGCTGCTCTCCCTGAAGGAGCCGGTAGTCGGCCGCGGCGGCGAGGCCGTCGTGCGCTACGACGGCGAGGGCGGTCTCGAGGACGGCGACGGCGCCATCGACCCGTATGTCTCCTTCGGTGGCAACAAGTCGACGTATCAGCTGAGCACGCCCTGGGCCAAGGACGTCGGCCCGGACAACGCCCACCCCGAGTACCCGCGCCCCCAGCTGACCCGCGATCAGTGGCGCAACCTCAATGGCAGCTGGGAGTTCGCCGCCGCCAAGGAGGGGCAGAAGCCCCCGGTCGGGCAGAGGCTCAAGGAGCGGATCCTGGTGCCGTACCCGGTGGAGTCCAAGCTCTCTGGCGTGGAGCGCCATGAGGACCGCATGTGGTACCGGCGGACCTTCACCGTCCCGGCCGACTGGAAGGTCGGCCAGGACAAGCGGTTGCGGCTGAACTTCGACGCCGTCGACTGGCAGGCCGAGGTGTATGTGAACGGCACCCGGGTGGCCGACCACCGCGGCGGCTACGACCGGTTCAGCGCCGATGTCACCGATGCCCTGCGGCCGGGCCGCACCCAGGAGCTGATCGTCGGCGTCTACGACCCGACGGACGCGGCCGACGGCGAGAACCCGCCGATGGGCAAGCAGCGCCTCGACCCCAGCGGCATCTTCTACACCCCCTCCTCCGGGATCTGGCAGACCGTCTGGATGGAGCCCGTCGCCACCGACCACGTGGACACCCTCAAGCTCACCCCGGACGTCCCCGGTAAGGCCCTCACCACCGAGGTCCGCGGGGTGCGGGACGGCGTCCCGGTCACCGCGACCGCCTACGACGGACGGCGCGTGGTCGGCACCGCCACCGGGCGCACCGGAAAGCCGCTGACCGTCCCCGTGCCCTCCCCGCATCTGTGGTCCCCCGACGATCCGCATCTGTACCAGCTGAAGGTGACGGTCGGGCGGGGCGCCTCGGCGGACCGGGTGGAGAGCTACTTCGGCATGCGGAGCATCGCCGTCAAGGAGGTGGACGGCAAGCAGCGCACCGTGCTCAACGGAAAGCCGATCTTCTCCATGGCCACCCTCGACCAGGGGTTCTGGCCCGACGGCCTGCACACCGCGCCGACCGACGAGGCCCTCGCGTACGACCTGAAGATGCACAAGAGCATGGGCTTCAACTCGGTGCGCAAGCACATCAAGGTCGAACCCGACCGCTGGTACTACTGGGCCGACCGGCTGGGCCTGATGGTGTGGCAGGACATGCCCGCCATGAACACGGTCACCCCGTCCGAGAAGGCTCAGGCCCAGTACGAGCACGAGATGAAGCGGATGATCGACCAGCACATCAGCAGTCCGTCGATCGTCATCTGGGTGACCTTCAACGAGGGCTGGGGCCAGTACGGCGGCCCGAAGGTGCCGGCGCTCGCGAAGGGCTGGGACCCCAGCCGGCTCATCAACGGCGCCAGCGGCTGGAACGACACCGGCAACGGCGACCTCGCCGACATCCACGCCTACCCCGGCCCCGGCGATCCACGTCCGGACGCCTCACGGGCGGGGGTCACCGGCGAGTACGGCGGCCTGGGCCTGGCCGTCCCGGGGCATGCCTGGCCCGTGCAGCACACCTATGTCGGCGTGGACAAGGACCAGTACACCGACGAGTATCTGAAGCTGCTGGACAAGGTGCGCGGGCTGGTCGCGTGCAACGGCAGCAGCGGGGCCGTCTACACCCAGATCACGGATGTGGAGGGCGAGCTCAACGGGCTGCTCACCTATGACCGCAAGGAGATCAAGCCCGATGTGAAGCGGCTGCGCCAGGCCCATCAGGCGCTGATCCGCGACGCGGCGGACCCGGCGTCCATGGAGTGCGCCGGCTAGCCGCACCCACGGCTCGGGCGATGGTTCGGCCCATGGTGATGGCCCGTTCCGGGGCGCGCGTCCCCGGGGCGGGTCATTCCGCCGCCAGCGCCTCGACGGCGGCCACCGTACGGTCCACCACCACGTCGTACAGCCTGCTGTGCGCCCGCGGCAGCCGCGCCAGCAGCGGGGCCACCGCCTCCCGCTCGCCCTGGGGGTAGTGGGCCAGCGCCTCGCTCAGGGCGTCCAGCTTGCGGGCGGAGACCGGGCCGCGGTGGGTCTCGTAGACCGCGTGGCCGATGACGGTGGAGCCGATGAGGGCCACGGCCAGCGCGAGATCGTCCTCGGTCAGCTTCAGGGGGCGCAGCATCCGGGTGAGGGTCACCAGGGACGAGATCCGGGCGGGCTGCTGGGTGGCGGCCATATAGGGGAGCAGCTGGCGGTAGGGCAGCAGATACTCGCGGCTGTTGTGCATCCAGGCGCGCAGCCGCTCCTGCCAGGTGTCCCCCGGCGGATCCTTGTGCTGGGCCTCGGCCAGGACGCGGTCGGCCACGGCCTGGAGGAGGTCGTCGCGGTCGGGGAAGTAGCGGTAGAGCGCCATGGGGGCGGAGCCGACCGCCTCGGCGACCCTCTTGACGGTCAGCGCGGTCTCCGGCTCGCGGACCGCGAGCTCCGCGGCGCTGCGGACGATCTGCTCGCGCGACAGACGGGGCGGGCGCCCACGTCCTCTGCGGACGGTCCCCTCCGCGGTCCCGGCCATCCGGTGTCCTTTCGCTCGCCCCCGTCGTACCAGGCCCCAAGGCTACGCAAGGTCGCTCGGGCGCCGCTCGTGGCCGTCCGCGGCCGTGGACGCCATCCCACGCCGTGCCGGGATGACGACCCGTCCGGTCCGTCCGGACCCCCGGAACGTCCATCCGGCGGTCGCGGAAGCCGCGGTGTTCGGGGTGCCGCATCCGTACTGGATCGAGGCGTTCGGGCCATGAGGTGACGGCGGAGGAGATCCTCACGCACGGCCGGGTGCGGCTCGCGGGTTCAGGGTGCCCAAGCTCGCCCGGCTCACCGAGGCGCTGCCAAAGAATCCCAGCGGCAAGATCCTCAAGCGTGAACTGCGGGAAATCTACCGCGACATGGCCGGGGAGCCGCCGGGCGACCGGGGCGCCCACATTTGACGTACGCGTTACACAAAATTGTGCGACACTGCTGCGGCACTGATGTGAATCGGCCATGCCCCGACGAAGGACCACCGTGACTTCCTCACCTCCGACCCCCGATGCCCCCGAAGCCGCGATGACCGCCCACCCGCCGCGCTCCGGCCCGGTGGTCGCCGTCCTGGCGTTCGGCGGAATCGTCGTCTCCCTGATGCAGACCCTGGTGGTGCCGCTGGTCCCGGACCTTCCGGAGCTGCTGCACACCTCGGCCTCGGACGCCTCCTGGGCGATCACCGCCACCCTGCTCGCCGGCGCCGTGGCCACCCCGGTGCTGGGCCGGCTCGGCGACATGTACGGCAAGCGGCGGACGCTGCTGCTCAGCCTGGCGATGCTGGTGGTCGGATCGGTGGTGTGCGCGCTCTCCGACACGCTCACGCCGATGATCGTCGGCCGTGCGCTCCAGGGCTTCTCCGCGGGCGTGATCCCGCTGGGCATCAGCATCATGCGCGATGAACTGCCCGCCGAACGGCTCGGCTCGGCGATGGCCCTGATGAGCTCCTCGCTGGGCGTAGGCGGCGCCCTCGGCCTGCCCGGCGCCGCGGCACTGGCCGAACACGCCGACTGGCATGTGCTGTTCTGGGTCTCGGCGAGCCTGGGCGCGGTGGTGATCGCGCTGGTGCTGGTGGTCGTACCGGAATCCCCGGTGCGCGGCGGCGGACGGTTCGACCTGGTGGGCGCCGTCGGGCTGTCGGCCGGGCTGCTCTGTCTGCTGCTGGCCATCTCCAAGGGCGCCGACTGGGGCTGGGCCAGCGGTGTCACCATTGGGCTGTTCGCCGCGGCGGTGGTCGTGCTGCTGCTGTGGAGCCGGTGGGAGCTGCGGGTGAGCGGGCCGCTGGTGGATCTGCGCACCACCGTGCGCCGTCAGGTGCTGCTGACCAATCTGGCCTCCATTGTCATCGGCTTCGCGATGTTCGGGATGTCGCTGGTGCTGCCGCAGCTGCTGCAGATGCCCGAGGCCACGGGGTACGGGTTGGGCCAGTCGATGATGACCGCCGGTCTGTGCCTGGGCCCGTCCGGTCTGGTGATGATGGCGATCTCCCCGCTGTCCGCGCGGATCACGGCCACCTCGGGCCCCAAGACATCGCTGATGCTCGGCGCCGGGGTGATCGCCGTCGGCTACGGCATGGGCATCTTCCTGATGGACGCCGTGTGGCAGATCGTGGTCATCTCGTGTGTGATCGGCGCCGGGATCGGCCTCGCCTACTCCGCCATGCCCGCGCTGATCATGTCGGCGGTGCCGGTGTCCGAGACGGGCGCGGCCAACGGCCTCAACACCCTGATGCGGTCCATCGGCACCTCCACCGCCAGCGCGGTGGTCGGCGTCGTCCTCGCCCATATGACCACCGCGTTCGGGCCCGTCGAGCTCCCGTCCCTGGGCGGCTTCCGCACCGCCTTCGCGATCGGCGGCGGCGCCGCGCTGGTGGCGCTCGCGGTCGCCTCACTGCTGCCGGGCCGCGGTCCGGACCGGCTCACGGCCACCTCGGAGCGGCCCGGCACACCGGAGCCGGTGGCGGGCCGCTGAAAGAGGGCCTACGGGGGTGTCCGGCGGACCACGCGGCGGAGCCGCATGTCGATCCACGCGGCGGAGCCGCATATCGATGCTGTCCCCTCCCCGCCCCTTCCCGCGGCATCGATGTGCGGCTCCGCCGCGTGGCAGCGGCTTCGCCCCCAGGCCCCGGGGTTAAGGGGCGGAGCCCCAGTTGAGGGAAGGGGCCCCGAGGCCGACGGCCGAGGCCACAGCCGCCCGTATCCCCCGCACGCCCATACGGCGGCGAGGGGGATACGGGCGGCTTTGTCGTGACAGGGCGCATACGGGCCATCATGTGGACAGCGGTTGACGGAACGGGCCCCCGAGGTGCTGAATGATGCGAGTGAGGACTGAGCTGCCCCTGGTCACCCGCGACCACATCGACTTCGGTCGGGTGTGGTCCGCCTCCTGTTCCGGCTGACCCGGCAGCGGGCCGTACGACCGGCCGCCCTCCTCTGATCCCGGGCCCCTCGCCCGTCGCTTCCCGCGCCTGACGCGCCATCACCCCCGGTAGCCCAACGCCGCTTTCCGGGTCCGTGGCGCTTCCCGCTTTCTCACCTTCCTCGGCTTCTTCGCCCTCCGAAAGGTCACCCCATGCCCGTGGAGTTCCTCGGCATCGCCGCCACCAACGACGGCTCCGAGACCGGGCCGCGCTCCGGCGCGGCCTTCGACAAGGAGTACACCCTGCGGCTCGCCCGGGCCCATGAGGACCACGGCTGGGACCGGGTGCTGTTCGCCTACGGCTCCGGCTCGCCCGATCCCGCGCCCGCCGCCGCGTACATCGCCGCCAGGCTGGACCGGCTCCGGATCCTGCTGGCCCACAGGCCCAACGTCTCCTATCCGACGTACGCCGCGAAGACGTTCGCCACGCTCGACCAGATCAGCGACGGCCGGCTGACGGTGCACTTCATCACCGGCGGCAGCGACCATGAGCAGCGGCGTGAGGGCGACACCCTCACCAAGGACGAGCGCTACGCGCGCACCCGTGAGTACATACAGATCGTCAAGAAGATCTGGACCACCCATGAGCCCTTCGACCACGAGGGCGAGCACTACCGCTTCCAGGACTTCGTCAGCGATGTCTTCCCGGTCCAGCAGCCGCGCCCCGGTGTCTCCTTCGGCGGCTCCTCCCCCGCGGCCTACGCGGCCGGCGGGTCCGAGGCCGACATCTACTGCCTGTGGGGCGAGCCGCTGGAGCGGACCGCCGAGCAGATCGCGGCGGTGAAGGCGGCCGCCGCGGCGGCCGGGCGGAGCGATGTGCCGAGGATCCAGGTGGCGTTCCGGCCGATCATCGCCCCGACCGAGGAGCTGGCCTGGGAGAAGGCGCACCGCACGGTGGACGCCATCCGCGCCCGTAAGGAGCGGGGCGAGGCGACGACCGTGCGCCACCACCGCAGGGGCACCCCGGAAAACACGGGTTCACAGCGGCTGATCTCCATCGCCGAGGCGGGTGAGCGCTACGACCGGGCGCTGTGGACCCCGACCGCCGCCGCCACCGGTGGCGCGGGCAACTCCAACGCCCTGGTGGGCACGCCTGAGACGGTGGCGCAGGCGCTGCTGGACTACTACGACCTGGGCGTGGACATCCTCTCCGCGCGCGGCTACGACCTGCTGGGCGACGCGATCGACTTCGGCCGCCATGTCATCCCGATCGTCCGCGAAGAGGTCGCCAAGCGGGACGCCGAGCGCGCGGCCCGGGGCCCGCAGACCCTCGCGGCGGTGCGCTGATGACCTCCGTGGCCGATCCCCAGCCCGAGCTGACGGTGGTCCGGGTGACCGTGGACGACCCGCGGGTCGAGCCGCTGCTGCGCGAGCTGGCGCATGAGTACTCCACCCGATACGGCAGGGTGGCCGACGGTGAGCTGAACCGCTATCCGGCCGAGGAGTTCGCCGCGCCGCACGGGGAGCTGCTTCTGCTGCTGGAGTGCGGTGAGCCGGTCGCCGGGGGCGCGTACCGGCGGTACGACGAGCGGACGGCGGAGCTCAAGCGGATCTGGACGCACTCGGGCCACCGGCGGCGCGGGCTGGCCCGCCGGGTGGTGGCGGAGCTGGAGCGGTCGGCCGCCGAGCGCGGCTACCGCCGGATCTACCTCACCACGGGGCCCCGCCAGCCGGAGGCGCGCGGGCTGTATCTGGCCACCGGCTACACCCCGCTGTTCGATGTCTCGGCCGACCCGGAGACCATCGGCCCGCTTCCGTTCGAAAAGGGCCTGTAGGCCCGGCGGAGCGCCCTCCGCCAACGCGTGTCCGTCCGTCCGCCCGGCCGCTCCGGGCGGACGGACGCATTCCCCCCGTTTACGGTTGACCGTTCTGTGTCAACTGTTGCCGGGCGCCCGTGGGGGCGGTTTTAGGATGCGGTAATTCTGCCGCGACCCCACCGTCCGAAGGCACGCCATGACCAAAGTCCTGAATGTCGACGCACTACCCGAGCCGTCTCTGCTCAAACGCGCGAAGCGACGGCGTCCCGGACTTCTGGTGGCCAATGCGATCGTGCTGGTACTGGCCGCGATGGCGGTGACCACGATATTCACCAACCCTCGTTTCGAGTGGGAAACCGTCGGCAAATACTTCTTCGAGATCCGGGTGCTGAAGGGCATCGGGGTCAGTATTGGAATGACTGCGGCAACAATGGCGCTCTCTTTGGTGTGCGGCACCATGGTCGCGTTGATGCGCATGGGCGACTCCCGGCTCATGTCCACGGTCGCGGCCGCCTTCATCTGGGTTTTCCGCAGCATTCCCATGCTGGTGCAGCTGCTTTTCTGGTACAACCTCGCGGCCCTCTTTCCGACACTGTCCCTCGGCATTCCCTGGGGGCCGCGTTTCGTCACCTTCGATTCGAACAGCGTCATCGGCCCGCTGACCGCCGCGATCATCGGTCTGACCCTCCACGAGACCGCGTACATCGCGGAGTTGATCCGGTCCGGGCTGTTGGCCGTGCCTGATGGACAGCGTCAGGCGGCGTCCGCGCTGGGGTTGACGCCGACTCAGATCTTCTTCCGCATCACCCTCCCCCAGGCGCTGCGGGTGATCGTCCCTCCGATGGGAAATGAGCTGATATCTCTCCTCAAGGCCACCTCCCTGGTCAGCGTGATCACCCTGGCCGACCTCCTGTACTCGGTCCAGTTGATTTACGCCAAGAACTTCCAGACCGTCCCACTGTTGATCGTGGCCGCCATTTGGTACATGATCATCACTGGCGCCATTACTCTTCTTCAGCAGCGCCTGGAGCGACGACTGGGACGACACACCCTGATTTCGGCCGACAAGGCCGGGAGAGTGAAGAGGATCGAGCACTCGGTATGACCGCGGCATCGCAAATGGAATCGCAGGCCATCGTCTCCCTGCGCGGGATCCGCAAGTCGTTCCGCGGCACCGAGGTACTGCACGGCATCTCCCTGGATATCCACCGAGGTGAGACGGTCTGCCTGATCGGTCCCTCCGGATCCGGAAAGAGCACACTGCTGCGCTGCGTCAACCACCTCGAAGTGCCCGACCAGGGCGTGGTGGTGGTCGACGGCAGCGTGATCGGATATCAGCTCCGCGGGCGCACCCTGCATGACCTCGGCGCCCGGGAGCTCGCCGCCCAGCGCTCGGCGATGGGCATGGTGTTCCAGAGCTTCAATCTGTTCCCGCACCTCACCGCCCGCGAGAACATCGTGGAGGCCCCGCGCCGGGTGCTCGGGCTCTCCAAGGCCGCGGCCGACGCACGGGCCGTGGAGCTGATGACCCGGGTGGGGCTCGCCCACAAGCTGGACAGCTATCCGGACAAGCTCTCCGGCGGCCAGCAGCAGCGGGTGGCCATCGCCCGCGCCCTGGCGATGCGCCCCAAGATGATGCTCTTCGACGAGCCGACCTCCGCCCTGGACCCCGAGATGGTGCAGGAGGTCCTCAGCGTCATCAAGGACCTGGCCCGCGACGGCATGACACTGGTCGTCGTCACCCATGAGATGCGCTTCGCCGCCGATGTGGCCGACCGGATCGTCTTCATGGACGACGGCCGGATCGTCGAGGAGGGCACCCCGGACGCGCTGCTGCGCGCTCCCTCACACGACCGCACCCGCATGTTCCTGTCGAAGGTCAGCCCATGAGCACCGAACTCCCCCTGCCCGCCAAGACCGCCCGGCGTCTGAAGCTGTGGGACTCCTACCGCTCGTACCAGTACCTGGCGGCCGGGGAGGACTACCACGCCTTCGAGCTGGCCCCCGCGCTCGGACGGGTCCCCGGGGCCGCGCTGACGTGGAGCGAGGACGTCGAGGCCCGCGCGCGGGACTTCGAGGAGCGCCATCTGGTGATCTCCGCCCATGACCATCTCTCGCTGCGCCCCGCCGATCCGGGCGACTTCGCCGCGTACCGCCGCCAGGGCCGGGAGTCGATCCCCTACGAGGGCATCGCCCACTCGGGGGTGGACCTGTTCTTCGACGGGGGCCCGGCCGCGGTGAGCATGATCCGCTCCCATGCCCCCTGGGACTGGGACGACGCGGTCAGCGATCTGGCCATGCGCCAGGCGGATCTCGCCCATCAGCGGCTGGTGGCGCCCGTCCGCACCCTCGAGGACGCCGACCGGGCGCGGGCCGGCCACCAGGTGGGGGTGGTGCTGACGCTGGAGTCCGCCTCCCCCATCGGCAATGACATCGACCGGCTCGATCTGCTCTACGGCCTGGGCGTACGGCTGCTCGGCCTGGTCTACAGCGAGAGCAACCAGCTGGGTTCGGGGCTCGCCGACGCCGGGGACACCGGTCTGACCCTGCTCGGCCGCCGGGCGCTGCGCCGGATGAACGACCTCGGAATCATCGTCGATGTCTCGCACAGCGGGGACGCGACGGCGCTGGACGCCGTGCGCCGCTCCACCGCCCCCGTGGTGATCACCCATGCCGGTTCCCGGGCGCTGTGGCCGACCCCGCGGATGAAGCCCGACGATGTGATCCGGGCCTGCGCCGGGTCCGGCGGGTTCATCGGCGTCGAGGCGGCGCCGCACACGACCGTCACCGCCCGGCACCCCCGGCACGATCTGGACTCGGTGATGGAGCACATCGAGCGCTGTATCGATCTGGTCGGCATCGACCACGTGGCCTTCGGCCCGGACACCAACTTCGGCGATCACACGGCCTGGCACCGGACGTTCGCCCCGCTCTTCGGCAAGGACGACGCGCACGACGGCAAGGCCCCCGAACTGCCGCCGCATGAGGAGGTCGAGTACGTACGGGGATGTGAGAGCCCCGCGGAGGCCGTCGGCAACATGATCCGGTGGCTGTTCGACCGCGGCTACTCCGAAGCGGACGTGGCCAAGCTGGCCGGAGGCAACGTACGGCGCGTCGCCGAGACCGTCTGGGGCCGCTGACCGGTCCCGTACTTCCGCATCCGCCACCCCCCACCTCCCGGAATGGAGCACCCATGCGCAACCGTCCCCATGTCGCCGCATGCGCCCTGCTGGCCTGTCTGACGCTCGGCCTGTCGGCCTGTTCGGTGGACGACACCCCCGAGGACGGCAAGGACAACAAGAGCCGTCCGGCGGTCACGCTCGCCCCCGAGCCCAAGGACCGCGCGCTGGCCGCCGAGGTGCCCCAGGCCTACACCAAGAAGACGCTGATCATGGGCATCAGCGAGTACGCGCCGTATGTCACCTTCGAGTCCGACGGGAAGATCACCGGGCTGGTCCCCGAACTGGCCGCGCAGCTCTCCTCGTTGCTCGACATAAAGATCAAGGTGGAGCGGACCAACTTCGACGCGGTCATCCCGGGGCTGAAGTCCGGCCGGATCGACCTCAGCGCGCCCTCCGGTGATTTCACCGAGCGCCAGAAGGAGGTGGACTTCGCCGACTTCGCGCAGAGCAGTGTGACGATGTTGGTGGTCAAGGACGGCTCGTTCCGCCCCAAGAACGGCCTCGAGGTCTGCGGCCACAAGGTCGGCGTCGAGAAGGGCGCGGGAACGCAGAACGTGCTCGCGGCGCAGAACAAGCGGTGTGCCGCGAAGGGCAAGCCGTCGGTGGACGTGAAGCTCTACACCGATCTGCCCGCCGCCTCGCTGGCGCTCCAGAGCAAGCGCGTGGAGGCGGTGGCCGCGCCCAGCGCCTCCAACACCTCGGTGAGCCAGAACTCGCACGACCGCTTCGAGACGCTCGAGCTGAAGGACATGCTGGACCTGCCCGCGGCGACGGCCATCTACGGCATCCAGGCCAAGAAGGACGCCGGGCTCGCGCCCGTGATCGTCAAGGGGCTGCGGAAGCTGTACGAATCGGGCACCTACGCCAAGCTCTTCGGTCAGTGGGGGCTGCCGCTGTCCACCGTCACCCGGGACCAGATCGCCCTCAACGGCTCCAAGCAATCCCAGACCCAGTGAGATCTTCCATGGCACGAACCAGTCAGACCGAAACGACCGGCGACAGAGGGCGGGCGGCCCGGGAGGAGCCCGCCCGCCCGCTGGACGAGCGGGTGTGGCGACGCACCCTGCGCGTTCCGATGCGGGACGGGATCGTCCTGGCCGCCGATCTCTTCACCGACCGGGAGCGGCCCGGGCCCCGCCCGGTCATCCTGGAGCGGACCCCGTACGGCCGCCGGCAGATGCGCGACTCCGACCGCAGCCGCCACGACGAGCCGGTGCCCACGCCCGAGGAGACCTCGGCGTTCTTCGTCCGCGCCGGGTATCACGTGGTGCGGCAGGACTGCCGGGGCCGCGGGGACTCCGAGGGCACCTTCGTGAAGTACCTCGGCGAGGGGCCGGACGGGGCGGACACCATCGACTGGATCGCCGCCCAGCCCTGGTGCGACGGCCGGGTGGCCATGATGGGCGTGTCCTACTCGGCCCACGCCCAGACGGCCGCCGCGGCCGAGTCCCCCGCCGGGCTGTCCGCGATGTTCATGGACTCCGGCGGCTTCGCCAGCGCCTACGAGGCCGGGATGCGGATGGGCGGCGCCTTCGAGCTCAAGCAGATCACCTGGGCCTTCCGGCACGGTGAGGAGAGCCCGGAGGCGGAGCGGGACCCGCTGGTGCGCAAGGCGTTCGCGGGGACGGATCTGCGCGACTGGTTCACCGTGCTGCCGTGGCGGACCGGTGTCTCACCGCTGCGCCAGGTGGACAGTTACGAGCGCTATCTGCTGGACCAGTGGCGGCATGACGCCTTCGGGGCGTACTGGCGCCAGCCGGCCATCTACGGGCGCGGCCACTACGACCGCTTCCCCGATGTGCCGACGCTGCACATGTCGAGCTGGTACGACCCGTATGTCCGCTCCACCATCGAGAACTTCACCGCCATGGGCCGGCTCAAGCGGTCCCCGGCGTATCTGGTGATGGGGCCGTGGAAACACGGGCTGCGCTGTGTCACCTTCGCCGGCGATGTGGACTTCGGGCCCGCCGCGACCCTCAGCGGCAACGTGGACACCTCGTATCTGTCCTTCCGGCAGCGGTGGTTCGACGCGGTGCTGGGGGGCGGCGATCCGGAGTCGATCCCGCGGGTCCAGTACTTCCTGATGGGCGGCGGGGACGGCCGGCGGGACGAGGCCGGGCGGATGCGGCACGGCGGCCGGTGGCACACCGACACCCAGTGGCCCCCGGCCGGGACCCGGGAGACCGCGTTCCACTGCCACGCCTCGGGCGAGCTGAGCCGGGAGCGGCCCACGGCGACACGTGCCTGGGTGGAGTACGACTTCGACCCGAACGACCCGGTGCCCACGCTCGGCGGCCAGGTCACCTCGGGCGAGCCGGTGATGGTCGGCGGCGCCTTCGACCAGGTGCCGGACGAGCGGTTCTACGGTGCCCGCCCGCCGTATCTGCCGCTGAACTCCCGGCCCGATGTGATCTCGCTGGCCACCCCGCCGCTGGAGGAGCCGCTCGTGGTGGCCGGGCCGGTCACGGCGCGGCTGTTCATCTCCTCGTCCGCGCCGGACACCGACTTCACGGTGAAGCTGGTCGATGTGCATCCGCCGAACGAGGACTATCCGCACGGCTTCGCGATGAACCTCACCGAGGGCATCTTCCGCTGCCGCTTCCACAAGTCCTTCGAGCGCCCGGAGCCGCTGGAGCCGGGCGAGGTCTACGAGATCGAGATCCCGGCGCCGGACACGGCCAACCGCTTCGAGGCCGGGCACCGGCTGCGGGTGGACATCTCATCGAGCGACTTCCCCCGGTTCGACGTCAACTCCAACACGGGGGTGCCGGAGGCGGTGAGCCGCCGCAAGGTGGTGGCCACCAACCGCGTCCACATGGACGCGGACCACCCCTCGGCGGTGCTGCTGTGGACCCGGCCGGGCTGACGGGCGGTCGGCGTACGGCCGTCACCGCATGATGGTCGCCAGCACGTCCTGCCCCAGCCGGAGCAGGGTGCTGGTGGCCAGCCGGTGGTAGACGTACTTGCCCTCGCGCTCGGACTCGATGAGCCCGGCGTCCCTGAGCTGGCGCAGGGTGCGCGAGACCTGCGTATCGGCGAGCCCCAGCCGCTGGGCCAGCTCGGAGGTGGTGATGGGCTCGCCCAGCAGATGGCGGCACAACTCCATCCGGCCCAGGGACGCCAGCGCGGACATCCGGGCCCGCAGCTCGGCCTGGGTCAGCTGATCGGCCGTGTCGCCCTCCCGGGCGGCGAACTGGAGCACCACGGGGTGGCACTCCTCGTCCTTGACTGTCAGATGCGGCCAGACATGGACGGAGGGGAGCAGGAACAGCGGGCGCGGGCCGATCTCGATCTCGGCGACCGCCAGCTTGTCGTAGCGCACCCGCGAGCCGCCCCGGGAGACCACCGCGGTGGGGCTGAGCCCGGCCAGCACCTCGGCCAGACCGCGCCGCCGGATGTCGGCACGGACCCGGGCGGCGGCCGACTCCAGCCGGTCGCGGACCGTGCGCCACTCCGAGGCGAAGAACGCCTCGGCGCAGGAGTCCAGGAAGGACAGGAGCCGGTCGCGCAGCCCCTCGGGCGAGGCCACCAGGTCATGGGCCAGCTCGCCCCGCCGGAAGGACCGCCGCTCGCACTGCTCCACATAGCGCTCGGCGGCCTCGGGGTCGGTGAGCAGGCTGCTGGCCGGGGGCACGGCCTCGCGGAAGCCGAGCACCCCCTGGGAGCACAGGCCCACGAACTCCTCGAGCGGCAGCTTCTCCAGATGGCGCAGCTCGTCCTCGAAGGGCTGGTCCAGCGGGAGCTCCAGCGGGAACAGCAGCCGGCAGCGGAGCCGGGCCCACAGCGGGGACAGGGCGCTCATCTCATGGGCGAGGGAGGGGGCGAGCGCCGTCCCGAGCCGCCGCGTCCAGCGCTGGGCCTCGGGGTGGTGGTCGGGCTCGGCCATGATGTGCAGCGCCGACATGAGCTCGGCCAGCGGTGACCGGCCGACGTGCACGTCGGCCGGTTGGGCGCGCTGGAGGTTGAGCGTGATCCCCACACCCGCACATTACTCGGCGACCGCCGGACCCGGCCCATGTGT